>NZ_CP033043.1:1857500-2157500 GCF_003667825.1 Metabacillus litoralis
TCCTATTTAAAAAGAAATCTTCCTTTATAATGGAATAAACCTTAGTATCGCGAAATTCCCCTTTTATGTACTCATTTTTTCTAAGAGTCCCTTCATACTTAAATCCTGCCTTCAACATTACTTTTTCAGAACCAATATTATCAGTATCACATCCACCCTCAATTCGATTTAACTCAAGAATCTCAAATCCAAATTTAATGACCACTTTAATAGCCTCAGAAACTAACCCTTGTCCCCAGTAGTTTCTATTTAGAACATATCCTATTTCAGCTTTTTGATTGTTATTAGACCAATCAACAAAAGAACAAGTACCAATTACTTTATTACTTTCTTTATGTACAATCGCCCAATCTGCTGATTGACCAGTTTTGTATTTTTCAATTACTATACTGACAAAATTATGTAATGTCTCCTCTTTCGTTTTATTTACTTCCCAAGTCATATGGTGGGCAACCTTTGGATCAGAGGAAAATTCATATATATCATCTAGGTCATTAATATTAATTTTTCTTAAAATTAGCCGATTTGTTTCAAAGGATGGTAATGCTATTAATGAAGCTTCTATATTCATATCTTTTTCCTTTCATTTATCGCTAAATTATTGATTTTCTTTATCAATTATAGTAGATACTTTTCATACCAGATCCACTCTTATTTACACCTTTTTGTTTCATTACTTGACCTCTTTGTAAGCTTGCACATTCTCATTAGGTGTAGTCATTCCAGACTTTTTTTCGAAATAAACCACCATTGCACTAATAACAGTAAGTGGTATCAAAACATATAGCCAAATCGTAGGTATCAATACCACTTATATTATTTTATCCTTAGTGAACATCCCTACTATACTTGTAAGAATTCCTCCAATTAATAATATGATGTTCATAACCATCAAACTTACTACTCCTTCTAGAGCCATAAGTTCACCAAAAGCTGGGACTAATAAAGGATAGCTTATAACAGAATACAAAATTAACCCAATCCCTACTAATATTCTCTTTTTTCTTTTTTGTTTCGTAAAAGACAAACTCAACACAATCATTATTAAAGATAATGTGATCAAGAAACTACTAGCATATTTCCCCCATAGATTATTTCTTTGAGCAGATACAGTTGGAGTTATTTAATGAACGATACTAAGTGTTAAGTTAGTTTCCTTCTTAAAACCCCTCTCGTATTGATTCTAAACTTTATAACATTATTAATGTATGATATTCGAGTTATCATAATCAGCTTACCATAAATATCCTATTAACTTTAAAATTATTGAAATAACTAAGACAAATCACTTATATAATTTTTGGAAATATCGGCATAAGTAAAGACGGCATAACGCCGCCTTTTTATAATGAGCATGTAAACGATGCTACTGAGAATCAGTTAACGGAATTTTCATATCTAATTCTTCATATTCCTCAAAGCTTATCTTTTCCGTTACAATATATAGGTTTTCTGAGAAGTTAACATCAAATTTTGCGATATTTTCTTGATTTGGCTTATAATCAGGATAAGAAATAGGTTGAAAGTATTGTTCTTCACCATCTTTTTCCCACTTTAAACTTAGCCAATTTCTTGCTTGCTTTAGATTTCCATCAATAGAATAATGTAACCAGACCTGCCCTTCTTTCTTTTCAATTTTTGATATAACTAGTTTATTAGTAGCATCTTGATTTAAAACAATCGGTAATGATTCATTAATTGATTTTTTTATTGAGATTGATTTGGAATCCTGTTTTGGAATATACGCTTTTAACACAAGATACTCAGGCAATTCTTTTGGAGCATGATACCATGTTGTTGTTGTATGTTTTCCAACACCATACGAAAACCAATCTAAACTTAGTCCACGGGAAGATATAGGTACAATTTCATTCCCCTTTGGATCAAGTATTTCATATATGACAGATTTATTATATAAAGGTGAGCTTCTATCAATATTACCATTTTCACTTTCTTCATATCTAATTTTAATGGCACTTTGAGAAGCAATCACTTCGTTAATTGTTAATTGTAAATGATCTTTTTTGACAACAGTTTTTGGTTCAAACCTTTTAATCTTTCCAGGCACCTGCTGTATCGGAATACTGAAATTCCAAGTACCCTTTTGCTCCTCAATCATGTTGATATTAAAACCTAGCTCAAATTGTTCAGGAAACTCCTTATACAATTCAATAGCTACAATGGCAGTACCTTTTTCATTACCTTCCTGGGGAACAAGAGTTAAATCTTTACCCTTTTCACCATTAACCGTTAGTCGATAATGACCTGTAACTCTTTCAAGTTCCTCACCATTGGTGGACTCCGCTTCATACTCTACTAGTATTCGTGATCCATCGTACATAACATTTTGCAGAGTTACTTTGATACCATTATTCTCAACTGTCTGATTTAGTTCTGTAAACAAACTTGTTTGATCAACAAATTCGATTTGTTCTTCATGACCAGTATTTTTACGTTCAGTTGGAATCCAAGTTGAGCTCATTACAAGTAAAAAAATTAAAGCAACCGAAAATGTAGAAGCTATGATAACGGGTGTGTTTATACGTCTATTTTGTTTTATTGGCTGATGTATACTATTTAACACTTTCTCTCTATCTTTCGAGGTGAATTCTAAGTCGTTTCTTACTTCATCTTCTATAAGAATTTCCTTTAACTCAATTAATTTATTCGTCATAAAACATATCCTCCTCATTTAAGAGTGGTAGGAGTTTTTCTTTTGCCCTTCTTAACCTCGTTTTTACTGTATCAATTGGCACACCTAAAATTTCCGCAGTTTCCTTTAAACTTAGCTCTTGTACATAGTATAAATAAATGGAGTCTTTATATTTCGTTGGTAATTTATTTATACATTCCTGAATTTGTTTTTTCATATTTTTTTGTAGTACTACTTTTTCCGTACTATTTCTTTCTTCTATATCTTCTCTAGGCTTCATTCCAATTGGAATTACTCTCCGAAAATATGAAGATCTTAAATAGTCTTTACATTGATTAATAGTGATCCGGAAAAGCCATGTTTTAATGGCAGACTGTCCTTTAAATGTATGTAATTTTTTATAGCATTTAATATATACATTTTGAACGATATCCTTAGCAGCTTCTGTATTTTTTGTGTAAGTATAAGCTAATGTAGTGAGATCCGTGCCATACTGTATCATTAACTCAGTTAGGATTAGATCTAAATCGTCAGCACTAGCATACTTCAACTCCTTATAAAGCATTTCCCCATTAGGTTTCACATCTCATAACCTCCTTTCCAACTATTAGACGTTTTAAGAAGTAGCAACAGGTTCATAATTTTAAATTTCCAGTATTAGATTCTTATAAAAAATAAAAATAGTGCTGATTTTTATGTAATAAAATCAGCACTACATTCGTTTAACGTGATGGTTTTGGCGGTTGACATTCTTCACATTTACGTTGGTTATTGTTCTTAAATTTTGTAAATGTTTTTTCAAAATTGTTACCACATGAACATTTAAAAAGTAACTTTTGAGAAAAACCGTGATATTCAGTCGTTAACAGCTTAGTATCAGAGTTTTTTTCAACAAATTCTTTAATTTTACCGATTGTCCAGCGTTTATTCATTAATATACACCTCCATATTTTATCACTAGGCGGAGGCTTTCTCCGTTCCATATGAACAAGGTTATTATTTCCCTAAGTAAATAATTATAGCATAAGCTGATCGATAGTACGGGATAAATAGAAAACAAGTACATCAGTCATTGTGAAAAGAAAGAGCTTGAATGCTGTTGAACCATACTCCCCTCTTGTTCTACTAACGTTTTGTCGTTTATATGCCTGATGAACGACTTTTCTCTCTTGTTTTTCAGCGTTTTCACTCTTTTTTCTGTCCCGATTTTGCCACTATCGAGACACAGTTGCATTGCTCGCTCTTTTTTCTGTCCCGATTCGCCCACTATCGAGACTCAATTGCACTGCTCGTTCTTTTTTCTGTCCCGATTTTGCCACTATCGAGACACAGTTGCATTGCTCGCTCTCTTTTCTGTCCCGATTCTGCCACTATCGAGACTCATTTTGGCTGCTCGTTCTTTTTTCTGTCCCGATTCGCCCACTATCGAGACTCATTTTGGCTGCCCGCTCTTTTTTCTGTCCCGATTCGCCCACTATCGAGACTCAGTTGCACTGCTCGCTCTCTTTTCTGTCCCGATTCTGCTACTATCAAGACTCATTTTGGCTGCCCGCTCTTTTTTCTGTCCCGATTTTGCCACTATTGAGACACAGTTACACTTCTCGTTCTTTTTTCTGTCCCGATTCGCCCACTTTCGAGACACAATTGCACTCCTCGCTCTTTTTTCTGTCCCAATTCGCCCACTATCGAGACTCATTTTGGCTGCCCACTCTTTTTTCTGTCCCGATTCTGCCACTATTGAGACACAGTTACATTGCTCGCTCTCTTTTCTGTCCCTATTCGCCCACTATCGAGACTCAGTTGCACTACTCGCTCTCTTTTCTGTCCCGATTCTGGCCACTATCGAGACTCAATTGCACTGCTCGCTCTCTTTTCTGTCCCTATTCGCCCACTATCGAGACTCAGTTGCATTGCTCGCTCTCTTTTCTGTCCCGATTCGCCCACTATCGAGACTCAGTTGCATTGCTCGCTCTCTTTTCTGTCCCGATTCGCCCACTATCGAGACTCATTTTGGCTGCCCGCTCTTTTTTCTGTCCCGATTCTGCCACTATTGAGACACAGTTACATTGCCCGCTCTCTTTTCTGTCCCGATTCGCCCACTTTCGAGACACAATTGCACTGCCCGCTCTCTTTTCTGTCCCGATTCGCCCACTATCGAGACTCATTTTGGCTGCCCACTCTTTTTTCTGTCCCAATTCGCCCACTACCGAGCCTCAGTTGCACTGCTTGTCGTTCATATACCAGAAGAAGAACGACATTCCTCTCAAGTTTTCCCCACGTTGTCGTTCATAACCCTATGAACAACTCTCCTCACAAGTTTTGTCTAACATTAGAATAACCCTAGATATAATTATTAAAAAGTTGAATTGATTGTATGTTCCCACTTAATACGTTTTGTATTATTTGATTTAGTACGCCTGCTTCCCGCAATTCTTTATCTTTTAATTCAGAAAGTTGGTTAACTTTAATCCACTTAGCATCTACAATTTCATCCTCTTCAAGAGATAGAGCACCACCAGTAACCTCGGCGATAAAATGAAAAAGAAATACTTGATTGTTTGTACTGCTCATGAACTGATAAACACCCGTTGTACCTGTTAATTTTATCTCGAGCCCAGTTTCCTCCTTTACTTCCCTATGAGCTGCTTCAAGAATGTCTTCACTGTATTCAATTCGTCCACTTGGAAAATTCCATTTATTATGTGCAGTAGGCTTATTTTCTTTTATTATTAACACTTTATCATTACAAAGAATTGATACACTAACCACTAATACAAATTTATTTTGTGACATTACGATCTCCCTATATCTATTTTTACAACTACTTGTCCAATACTGTACCAGCTGGTACTAAGAAATGTGAAGAATACTCTCAAAAATTGTTTTATTACGTATCAATTCATAAAACAAATTAAGACCCTTCTTTCTTCTATTGAAATTGTTCATATCCTTCTTTATTTAATAAACTCTTGATTACTGGGCTAAATAAAAACATAATCCTCTGTCTCTATCTTGATATCATTACAGTTTTATCTATAATGGTTAATGATATAGTTGATATAAATTATCCTACTATCTAACAAGTATTGTTTATTTCGGGACAGTGAACCTGTCCCTCTGTCCCATTTTATTTTAGTTTGGAGGGTTTACTATTACGTTCGGTCCACGCATATTAAAAACAGGTTTAGCTGTTGCTTTATCGATATACATATGTTCGTTGATGCATCTTGAACATGCTGTTTTTGCTGGAGTTGCGGCCATTTTAGCTATTCAGCCTTCTGTTTATCGTACTTGGAAGCAAATGGTTGATCAAATTTTGGCTAATACGATAGGAGCTACGATTTCCCTGTTTTTTATTTATTTCTTTGGAGAAAATCCAGTAATTATAGGCTTCGTTATTATCTTAGTTATCGCAATTAGTTTAAAATTAAAGCTGCAAAGTACCATTTCCCTAACACTAGTAACAGTCCTGGCTGTGATGAGTGCCGCTGGAAGTGAGGATCTATATTTTGCTTTAGAACGATTTTATATTATTTTAATCGGAACATGCACAGCCATATTAATTAACCTTCTTATTTTTCCACCAAAATATAAGAAGTCATTTGTACAGCTTGTTGAAACAACATTTCAAAATATGTCATTGCTCATCAGAACTGCCATTTCCAATGAGTTAACAGAGAGCTCATATCAGGAGTATAGTAAGAATTTTAAAAAGGATATAAAAAAATTAGAAGAGCTATTTCAATTGTTTGATGAAGAAAGAGTAAAACTCGGAAGAAAGTCAAATCAGCTGCAAGTAAGAGAACTCCTTGTTTTCAGGCAGTTGTTTAAAACATTGCAAGAAGGTGAACAGCTTTTAGAAAATATCGAGGAACACTTTTTTCAAAGCAAAAAATCTGAAAAGGAAAGTCAATTTTTTGACGATCAACTTGAATACTTAATGAAGTATCATGAATTTTTACTTTTAAAATATCAAGGTAAAATAAAAGAAAAACATTCGAGCTTTGAGTATGAAGAGATGAAAGAAAGTTATGAACTTAAATTAAACTTATATATGCAAAATGCTGATCAAAATGTTCGTTTATTGATTGTCGTATCTTCTATTATTGATTATTCCTTTCATTTAAGAAGATTAGATAAATTAATTAGTCAATTACATACTCAGTAATATGGATATACTACCTGTTTTTTTGTAAATAATAAGCAGTGTTAAATAACACTGCAGGAGGCCTATAATGAAAAACCAACAAGCTCATAAGAACTCAGGTTCAGCAATGAGTCCTGGGTTTGCCGGCACTGACCCACAAAAGGTGAAACAGGAAATTCAAAAAGATATAAGTCAAGGACAAGGTGCAATGACTTCCCGAGAAGCTGGAGCAATGAACGACAATTAAAATAAAGGATTCTTCTAGTTACATTAGAAAGAAGCTCAGAGTTTTATAACTCTGAGCTTTAAGGAATTAAGGTTTCCAGGTTATCTAATCAACTTGTACTTCCTGAACAATTTTTTCTACTTCAGCACGACTGATTTTCTCGCGACCATCCTTTAATGCCTTTAAAGTTTTATGAGCAATTGCCAGCGGTAAACGACAGAATAATAAAATCGTTCTTTTATTAATACTTTTGATATATTCATTTGCCATTGCTAGGTTCTCGTTAGCATAAGAAAATAGCTCATTTTGATTCCAGCCATCAGGAACAAAGCTTACTCCACGTTCATCCATATCTTCATGTTGATTACGTAAAATATTAACAGCCTGTAGTCCTCTTCCATAGCCAATTGCTAAGTCACGGTCTGTTTCAATTCCGTCATGCCACTGCCATAAATCTGATAGCATAACCCCAACTAATCCAGCAACATAATAGGTATAGTCATCCAAATCTTCACGTGTTTTTATGTCCCAACCTGCTTTTGACCACTTTGCCATTCCCATTGCCATTTCACTTGTAGCAGCTTGTACACGACTTTTCGCACCTGTAGGAGTTAATGATAGCCAATCCGCTAATCGCAATGTCACTTCAGGTAATACATCTTTATATGGCGAAACTACTTCATTATACTTTTGATTATTAAAGTTTTCTTCAAGTAATAACTGACTTACTTCCATTAGTAAATCATGCTTTACATCATTTGAGAGTTCTTGGTGATCTTCAATTTCATCTATAGCCCGCATTGCTAAGTAAGCTACTGCCACCGCATCTTTTAAATCTTTTTTCAAAAAAGTAATCGGTATATAAAATGTTCGACTTGTTGCCTTTAATACTTCCATCGCCTCTTTTTGCAATACCTTTAGTTCTTTCATTATTATATCCTCCATTTAGGTCAAACCAATTCTATATAATTCTAACGCAATTCTGGAAAAATATAAAACATAAACCTCAAAATAAAATAAGCGCAGCTTCATTTACTTCAATGAATTCACTTGCAGTCTTGTTTTCATATAGTTTAAAATAATATGCCGCATCTGACATTTTATAAAAAAACTGTTCATAGCATCGAGATACTTTTTTTTATATGTAGAACAATAGTGTAAGGCTGTTGTTATCTTTTTAAGTTAGAAATAAAAACGGGACAGTAAACCTGTCCCCGTGTCCCATCACTTTATATAACGATATTCCATCAAGCTATTTAACATTGAGACTTCCTGTAATAAGTCCTCCCCAATGTTTGTTTCTAGCACTTTCTTTCTCTCCAACTCTTTGTCTACTATACGTCTAACTGATAAAACGTCTGTTCCGTTTAAGAGAACATCTTCTTTTGAATTAAAATGTTGATGAGCAACAAGCTGCATACCAAAGGAATTATATAGTAATGTATATCCTGCAATGCCAGTGGTAGATTGATAGGCTTTCGAGAAGCCCCCATCAATCACAATCATTTTTCCATTTGCTTTTACAGGATTTTCTCCATTAATTTCTTTTACAGGAGTATGGCCGTTAATGATATGGCCTTGATCTGGATCTAGATCAAACTCTTTTAGTAGGCGGCGGCATGTTTCCTCATCCTCGCGCAGGTGATAATAAGGATTCTTTTTCTCTTTATGTGTTGCCTTGTCCTTAATAAAATATCTTTCAAAGGTTGTCATTGCTCTTTTGCCAAACAATGAAGAATATTCACCAGTCCATAAATACCATACCATATCTGTCGCAAGATCATCTGTTTCTTCAGGATGTGCAAACGAATAACGTAAATAATGTTCGAACACATCAAGTAATTCACGACCACCATAGGTTTTATCTTCAATGATCATTTTTTCCATATTTCCTTCTTCATCTAAAGGAATGCAGCCATGTATTAATAAGTTTCCGTTATATTTTAAATAAAGACTGCCTTTCTTCATAAGAAAATTCATATGTCTTGCAAGCTTTTCTGAGTGCTGAACAGAAAATAATAGCTTATCTATTACCTGTTGTTCTTCTTCTAAGAGTTGATCAGGTTGAGCTGGATTTATTGTTGCAAAGCAGGGATTTTCAAGTGGATATGTTTGTTCATTAATTGTAATCTCGTTATTCTCATAATCTACCTTTTCAAGCAAAAGTCTTTCTGACATATTAAAATTCGAACGTCTTTTGATAATCGGACTTTCAAGCTTAAACTGAATAATTGCGATGGCTTGATGGATTTTTGTGATTTGTAATTTTTCTTCTTCCGTTATTGATTCATCTCCCTGCACCTTAGGTCTAAAGGCAGGGTTATCACCATAATATTTCTCAGCTAGATTTAGAAGCGGCCTTAGGTTGATTCCATATACGTCTTCAATGATATCTAGGTTGTTATAACGTGCACAAATTCGAATAATGTTTGCCAGACAAACCTTTGATCCGGCAAAAGCCCCAATCCAGAGAACATCATGATTTCCCCATTGAATATCAACAGAGTGATAATTAATGAGAGCTTCCATGATTTTATCTGGTTCAGGTCCACGATCATAAATATCCCCTACAACATGAAGATGATCAACAACTAGTCTCTGAGTCGTATAGGCAAGTCCGATAATGAGCTTATCTGCTTGTCCGAGAGTAATAATTTGTTGGACGATTTTTGAATAATAAGGTTCTTTAAAATTTGTAAATTCATCTGTTTTATATAGTAATTCTTCTACAATGTAAACAAACTGACTAGGTAATGCTTTACGCAATTTCGAGCGTGTATATTTAGAAGACGCATAACAAATAAGCTTAATCATGCGCTCAATAATGACAGTATACCAGTGGTGTAATTCTTGTTCATTGTCAAAATCATTTTTAATAAGCTTTAATTTTTCTTCCGGATAATAAACCAATGTGGCAAATTCTTTTATTTCTTTTTCGGTTAAAACCTTTTTAAATATGTCCTCAATTTTCTCTTTGACCTTTCCAGAACCATTTCTTAACACATGTTGAAAGGCTTGATACTCCCCGTGCAAATCACTTACAAAATGCTCTGTTCCCTTTGGTAGATTTAGAATGGCTTCTAGATTTATAATTTCAGTGACCACTTTTTCTTCACTATCATATTTTTGGGCCAGTAAATCTAAGAATTTTGTATTCAAGATATGTATCCCCTTTCACGACTTATGTTATTTATATTATAAGAAAAAGCATAGAGGGTATTTATAACGGTTATGATTTTTTTATTGTCTTTATTTGCCATTATAAAGTTTTTATTTCTACTATTCTATTAAAAGACATTTTTATTTTATCATTTTTCAGAATTTTTGGGGGTATTTTTAGAGGGTGAAAAGATAACACACTTCATTTTTAAGTACCACTTAACCAAAAAACATGCGCTATCCTATTGGACAGTGCATGTTTTTCATGTGTTTTTTATAGTGTTTCATAGATGAGATATTGAAATTGTCTATTCTTCATCCTCAGCTATCGCCTCTTTTTCAACACTAACCTCTTCCATGCTTTCTAAAATACGCTTAGCCATAAGCTTGTAACCAGTTGTATTAGGATGGAAATAATCTTCGGATAATAATTCTACATCTGAGTTACTAAAAAGATCAGCGATTGGGATATAATTTACATTTTCAAAATCCTCTGTTATAGACTTGCCAATTTCGTTCCAGTCGTTAACAATCATTTGCATTTCTTGAATTTCAGGAAAATAACGATCAAAAGGATTATAAAAACCAATATAATATATTTTAGAGTTTGGATTTAGTTCATTAATTTTACTAAAAATAGCTGTTAATCTTTCAATATATTGTTGTTCCTCTTTTTCAAAATCCTCAAGCTGAAGGTTTGTAAAATTGCTTCTAACAATCTTCATAATATCGTTGGCTCCTATTGTAACTAAAACGATATCAGCTTTTTGAATAGATGCTTCAATCTCTTTTTTCTCAAGACGTTTTAGTAATTGATCGGTACGGTTTCCTCTTTTCCCGTAGTTTTCAATCGTAACTTTTATGTTATTATTTTCAAACGTGGTATTTAAAATCCCGACATAACCACCATTTTTAGTTTCATCTCCAACACCTTGAGTGAGAGAATCACCAATCGCTACGACCTGTAGATCCTTTTCAAAAAGTTTTATAACACCTTCTACAGCTTCTTTTACCTTCTCCTTGATACCTTCTGTTATTGTATGTTTATTATTCTCATCTTCTACAATTTCTTTCTTTTCTTCATCTGCTAATTCAATTGAAACATCCTCAATCTTCACGTCTTTTACAAGTGGCGCTTCTTCAGAAATTTTCTTATCTTCCGTTTTAGATTTTTCTGATGTATCAACAGATTCTGTCGCTTCATTCATAATTGATGTTTCGATATTACTCTGCTTTGTTTGATTAAAATGAGAAAGAAAGAAGTATAAACTAAAGCACACTACTAGTAAACTAGCAATCGTGACTATTACTTTTAGTCTTTGCATCTATAACCACACCATTTCTAGTTGTTAAATAAATAATTGCTCATAATCATTGTGCAATGTCTCATAATTGTACTATAAAAATTCTGAAAAACTTATGGGATTTTATTCCACAACATGCTACTCCCATGTTTATGAATATTTCTTCACAAACATTAATAATTTTATTGTATTTACCCGGAACATCTATGCATTAATCATCTCATTTTTCCCTTAAAACTAAAATAAGCACGTATCCTTTTGGATAGTGCCTAGCGTTCATAAGGTATAAGAACCTTATCACTCAACTTGCCCACCAATTGATTCATAACGAATCATAGTCCAAAATCCAATATCAGAAAATCCTAATCTTTTATAGATCTTTCCTGCAGCAGGATTATCATAAAATAAACAAAGTGATTTTCCTTCAGAAAGTAATTCACTGCAAAGCTTTTCCATACATAATGTTGCATATCCTCTCCGTTCAAATCCTGGTCTTGTTCCAACTCCCACGATCATCGCAGATTGAGAATTTTCGGCTGTTGTGGATGCTGAAGCAACCATTTCTCCTTCTTCATTCCGAACAAAATAGGTTCTCCCAGTTTTATCCTTTTCAGCACGTTCTCTCGCTTCAACACTGAAATTCCCAGTAGCAAACTCAGGTATTGAACGTAACATCTCTACATTTTCATGATATTCTGACGACTGTAAATAGCTTGCAAGTTTTATTTTCTCCTTATCTACCTCATAACTTAAACCTATACATTTTGCGTAATATGTTTCACTATGCTTTCTTACATCTCTATGAATATATTGTTGCAGAGGCTCAATTAAATGCTTTAATCCACTGATTTCAATTCGTGATGGATTAAGATTAATAATGTCTGCAAAGCCTTTTACATCATATTGACCCTCACTAAATGGAATGTAATTTCGATCATATCGTAATAAAACAGCCATTAATTTACCACGTTCAAATTGTCCCCATAGATCTTGTATGTCAGAATCATATCCATATGCTTCAATATCACCTATAATAAATAAATTTTCTGCTGGTTTAGGACCAATTAACTTCATTACTGATTCATGATCATCTTTATTTAGTTTACGAATCATCGATCTTCCCCCTATATTTCAATCTCATTTTTCGCCTTTTTCTATTAAATACCTCTCATATACTTCTTTAGCTTTATCAGTTCCTCCAGCTGGAATCACTTGTTTATGAATCTCTCTTATTAATATACATGTTCTAAAGAGCACTCCCACAATAGTTGAACATAATAGATAAATTCCAACAGGTCCAAAGAAAACTAATAAACCTAATAGTCCGGCTATTATAATTGACAAAAATAGTTTCATCTCTATACTCCTAAAAATTTGAATTACTGAGGCGTTTTACTTATATCCAACTAGCAAACCAAGCAACATAGTATGCAGCCGGAATAAATAATAATTGAGCTAGAACTGTACCGACTAATTTAGAACTAACCATTGTTAAAGAATAGCTTTTCAAATAAATGTAATCACATTCTTTTTTCATGACTCGATCTGCCAAAACTGAAGCTTTAGGATCAATAAATAATGTTAGCAATATTGTCGCAATGCCGTTAATAATACCTGATGACATTAAAGCAGCTTGAGCATAATCTTCAGGAACCAACATGGATGCATAGATAGAAGAAAGTACCCCAATCGTAAAAACTGCTGAAACGATTACATTGGTAACAAAAAGCCTTTTGGGTATGGTTTTATATGTAATTCCCTTTAGATATGATAGTTTAGGCATTCTTATACATTTCATTATTTTCCTAAAACCTTTTCTATTAAATTGACTAAGAAATAATGCCACCATAGATCCCCGTTGTTTTGATAGCTGAACGATGGCTCTTGAAAAAATATTGATAAATGTTGGGAAAAGAAGAATTCCTAGCAATACTCCAATTGTGGTAACTCCAATTAAGATTCTATATTGTTCCTCTATAAAATGTAGTTTGTTCCAATCAGGTGCCTCTGCAATTAATTTTGCTGTTAGGGGTTGTTGAATCATTGTCGAAAATCTTGAAACAATGACAAGAGTACTAAATAAAGAAATTGCTGTCGCAATTAGCTTGACCCGTGTACCTGAAATCCTTGTCGAGTAAGCTAAAGTCTCTACCATTGTAATGACCATTATAAACAATGATATAATGATCAACTTACTTGTTATCAATTCCATAAATAAACTCCTTACATATTATCTTTTGCTATATTATAAAGTAAAACATTTTATAATGGGATGATAAAGAGCTCAATTTTCCATAATTTTTCATTAAGCTCGTGTGAAAGACAAAGGCTTCATGTTTGTTTTTAGCAAATCTATACCAAACCTTTTCACAAAGCTTATCCAATTGAAACAGATGTTGAGGAAGAAATATTCTCATTCATAATCAAAAAAATAAAAAAGCCATTTCCTAAAGGGACAGCATCTAGGGATTGGCTTTTTATATCAGAATAAACTGATTTATTTATTTCATGGTTGCCATATTTCTAACAGATTTCTATCTAAATCGTAAAATTTAAAAGCATCTCCAACAGATCTATCCTCGGAAATTTCATTTACTATTTCTACACCATTTTCTATGAAACGATTGTACATTTCTTGAATACGTGGAGTAATGAAGCAAACTAAAGGGTGTAGATTGTTACTCTTAACAGCATGATCCACTCTCTCTTCTCGCGTCTTGTCGGTCACAAGGAATATAGCTGGGGTCGTTTGCCTAAGACCTGGCCCCAGAATGTCACCATTATGATCTGGAAATCTTAGGATAGATCTTTGCATCCCAGGACTAACAGGGTTATGGATTGTAGGTTCACAGCCTAAGTTCTTTTGGTACCATTTAACAGACTCGTAAACATCCTTTACTAGAATATAAATGCAAGTAACACCTGTAATGTCTTCTAATCCCCCTAACTCTTTTTTCATTTGCTTATTTCACCACTCTCATTCGATTTGGTCAAGATCAACCATGAAAAGTCAATAAAACCTTGCCTTTTACAAATTATTCAGGTTCAACCTCTCTCTTACTTTTCTTGTTTCCTAATTAAATCCTCAATTAATATCCCATTAATCTTAAGCCCTGAAATGTCACAATCGATAATTTCCATATTAGATAAGTTACAATTTTTTATTTGCCCTTTTGCGAGATTACAATGATCGAAGCTTACTGGTTTGTATTCTCCGTTTTCATTAAAATTTGGAGCTCCTTCTTCCGGAAGAACAGCATTACGAAACTCTGTTCCAAATAAGTGAACGTGATCTATAACGGCATGACTAAAATTGGCATGTTTTATTTGTGCCCGAGATAAATTAGTATTGGAGATTTCAACTTGTTCCAAATTAACATCATTTAATAACATACTTTTCATATTTGCATTATTAACCTTTGTTTTTGCCAAGCTTACATTATCTATCTCAAGCTCCTCAGCATTCACTTCTTGCCACCTTGATCCAGATATATTAGCTTTTTGTAAATCTAATTTTTGAACATGTAATGACATAAAAAAAACAACTCCTTTATATTTATTCAGATTAAAGCCAGACCCCTTTTAAATATTCTCTTTTTAACAAAAAATTCCTTTTCGGAACTTAACTAATTCTATAAGAGCCATTTTAAATAATAAAAAAGGTGCCATTCCTTATAATTAGAGGATGACACCTTTTCCATTAAAACAAGTCCATTAACTTCTTCCAAAATCCTTTTTCTTCTTCAGCTTTTTTTGTTTTCTCTTCTTCTTTTTTCTCTTCTTTTTTAATCGTTTCTGTTTTAAAAACAAATTGAACGGAGTTTATTTTTTCATTCTCAGGTGAGACAAAGGATACAGCTTTAAAATCTGATTTATCGTAGTCATCAATCATTTGATCGACTTCTTTTTTCATTTGTTCTGGTAAATCCGCTGTAGATTCATAAAGTTCATTCGTTCCATCATGAAGTCTGCTTAGTCCATTCTCTATTTCATTTGCTCCTTGAGACAAACCTACGACTCCCTTGTGAATTTGTGTATATGAATGAGATAATTCGTTCACTCCTCCAGTATATTTTACTATCCCAGAATGAAATGTTTTGTAATTTGTAGTTAGCTGACTTATTCCAACCTGTAATTGAGAGAATGACTTAGCAAAGTCCATCTCCTCCAAAGAAGTAGTAAGCGCTCCTGACATTGTATCCAACTGATCAGCCATTAGTGGGAGTGATCGGCTAACTTCCTCTAGCGTTCCATTTACTGCATCAAAGGCTTGTTTGACAGCTTCGTAAGTACCCTTTGCAGTTCGTGCAGCAGAATAGGTTTCAAGCAATTGATTCAGTACGGTTTGATCTCCGCCACTATTAAAAAGCTGTGCGGTTTGTTCTTCTGTGATTTCATATTCAGGAATGGCTTCCATCGCTTTGTTTAGAGTGCTGTATGCTGTTGCATAATTTTCTTTTAAAGCATTTAACCCCTCAGAAGTGTTTCTTAAACCCTTTGATATTTCCGAAAGTCCTGCAGTCAGCTGTTCCAAATCGCCAACATTCATTTCTTTAGAACCATTAGCAAGAGATGAATTTAGTTTTTGAAGTGCTTGTGAAATGGATTGGGAAGCACCAACTATTTCCGAGGATTTCGAGCTAATCGCTGTCATTCCCCCGCGAAAATTCTCTGATCCATTCGGTAAATCCTTCGTCTTTGTGTTTAATTCTGTAAGTCCAGTTTTTAGATCCGCCATCCCATTATTTATTTTTTTTATGGCGCTAGTCAGCTCAGATAAGTCACCTGTCATATCATCTATATCAGGTGCATCAATTGGCATAGACGATGGAATACCCGTGATGTCAATTCCTTCTAGTTCAAAATTAACAACATCAGCTTCAACAACAAGCTCTTCTTCCTTTTCAGGCATCACAGTAAAGGTTACTTGCTTGTTTTTTCCTGCATTGGCTAACATTCCATCAGGAGCTTCAATGTTGTTGAAGAGATCTGTGTTTAAAGCAAGAGAAATTTGTAATAAATAGTTGTTAAAAAAGACAGAATCTACTTGTTCGTTATAGGACGTAGCTATCTTCATTTGTACATGCCCATTTGCCCCAGCAAGTTCTTTAGGAGAGATTTCTTTTCCGTCTAAGAAATAAGAAATAGAAATATTCCAGGGTAATGGTTCTTCATTCATATTACCTTGATAATAAAATTTACCTTTTGAAGCCGTAAACTTAACAGCATTATCGACTTGATTTATTTCATCTAAATTCGTTAAGTTTTTCAAACTAGTATAGAGACCATAATCAACAATTTCTCCTGCTTTTTCTACGTCTAAAATATTAACAACATATAGTTCTTGTTCCTCACCAATTGCACTTAGTTTTGCATAAACTACTTCATCCTTCGAGGAGATTTCTCCACTTTCTTGGGTAGCAGCTGCCGCTGGAAGTGAAGGTAAAAGTAAACTAATTGCGGCAAAAGTAAACAAAAACTTCTTCATTCTCCTCATCATCAGTCCTCCTCCTTATAAAAGTTAGCTTTCCATGTTGTTTTTGTAATAAGTTTATCAAAGACCAACATACATGCAGGTAAAAAGAGCACGACCATAATAAACGCAAGTAATGCACCTCTTCCTAGCAATAAACCAATCGATGTAACAATTGGGTTTGAAGAGGTAATCCATAAGATAAATCCAACACTGGATAAAATGGAAGCGGAAATTCCAATGGCAAACATTTTTTCATCAATTGTTTTCATAATTGCTTGTAACGCAGTCATTTCTTTTCGATACTCTTTATAGGCATCAGTTAATAAAATTGCATAATCTACTGTTGCCGCGAGCTGTATAATGCTGATTAACAAATAGCCAACGTATACTAATGAAGAATCAGTAAAGTACGGTACTGATAGATTAATCCAAACAGCCGTTTGAATAGTAAGCAATAGTATTAATGGAATTGAAAGTGATTTAAATGTTACAAACAAAACGAAAGCAACCGTAATAATCGTTAAAAGATTTACCAATTGATTATCTTTTTGAACCGTTTTTTTAATATCATACAATGTTACACTTTCTCCAACAGAATAGACTTTATCATAGTATTGATTTGCTGTACTGTGGACTTTTTCAATTAACTGAAATGCCTCTTCTCCTTCGTTCTTCGTATTGGTCTGAACAATCATTCGGCTATAATTTTCAGAATAAAATTGCTCTGTAATGGATTGATCCAAATACTCCGGCGGAATGGCAGCACCAACTGTATTCACATATGCAAGCACACTAGACACATGCTCGATATTCTCTAGCTCTTGTACTAGCTCATCTTCTTTTGTGACATCCCCTTTGGGAACAAGCAAAACGATCGGCGTGCTTTCTCCAAATTGATCTTTTATTTCTTGAAAATCACTTCCAGCTCTTGTTGTCTCCGGTTGCTCTCCAATGCCATAGATGAAGTTCGTCTGACTTTGTGCTAGAAAAGCGGGAACAATAACTAGTAAAACTAGAATTAAGCTTGGTATTCTTAGTTTTAGCACAGCATTTCCCTTGTTTTTAAAGCTCGGAAGTAATGGTTTGTGCTGTGTTTTATCGATCCATTTATAAAGCAGTAGTGTTAGTGCAGGAAGGAAAACCATCACACTAATAAAGCTTAATAGAATCCCTTTTACTAGATTAATTCCTAAATCCGAACCAATTTCAAAATTCATAAACGATAACGCGATAAAACCAAAAAATGTGGTCGACGCACTAGCGGTAATTGCCGAGAATGATTTTTTCATCGCAAGCTCCATGGCTTCGTGAGGATCTGCGACCTTTTTCCGATAGTCTGCAAAACTATGAAGAAGGAAAATGGCATAATCTAGTGATACGGCAAGCTGTAAAATCGGTGCAACTGATTGAGTAACAAAGGAAACTTCTCCAAGGAAAATGTTTGATCCCATATTAATTAATACAGAAACCCCAATAGCTGTTAAGAATAACAATGGTTCTATCCAGGAATTGGTGGATAAAACTAAAATTAAGATGATAATAGGGACTAGTAATGCACCTGCATACATGGATTCGGTACCAGCCATTTTTTGTTGTGTGGCTGTATTAAGTGATTCCCCCGCCATCGCATTTTCTTTGCCGATAAGCTTATAAATCTCATCTGTGATTGATACTTCGTCACCTTCACGAATGCTGAATGAAAATAACGCTTTATTTTCTTTATAATAGGTTTCTACCGTTTCTTCATCAGCCATTTCAAGTGGAGATCTTAAGTCAACGGCATCATCTAACCAGGTAACGTCTGATACACCATCAATCGCTGAAAGTTTCTCTTTAAAATCTAATGCTTCCTGTATGGTCACATCATGAATCATGACCCGATTCGTCGGAACACTTCCCTCAAATTCCTGCTCCATTATGTTCATCGCGATTGTGGACTGAGCATCATCCGGTAGGTAATCCTTCATATCGTAATTGACTGAGACTTTTAAGGTAGCTAGTGCACAAATGACTGTAACAATCATAAATGTTATCGCAACAGTTTTTTTATGTTTAATAATCCATGATGCAATGTTTATTGTATTTCACCCTCTCTTGCGACTTTTTCCTTTACACTCTATCATTATATGGACACGGTGTTGCCTATTCAACAAACAGTTATTTTAGATCTGTGATTTTTCCAACATATTCATCCATTGTGTTGGAAAACGATGAAAAAAGGAGAAATCTATGACAACTTCAAAATTAGATCGCCGTAAAAAATATACGCGTATGGTTCTGAAAGAAGGTTTAATCCAACTGTTAAAGGACAAACAGATTTCTTCCATTACTGTTAAAGAAATCTGTGACGTAGCTGATATAAATCGCTCTACATTTTATGCTCACTATTCCGATCAATTTGACCTTCTTGACAAAATTGAAGAAGAATTGATTGAAGATATGACAGGGTATTTGAGTCAATACAGCTATGAAGAAGACGACCTAAAGATGATTGAAAAATTGTTGGATTACTTCGCTTCGAAGCAAGAAATTTGCAAAATACTTTTGAATGAAAAAGTGGACACAACATTTCAAAAAAAGGTCATGACAGTCGCACATCATTTCTTTATTAAAAACTGGAAAGCCAATAATCAATTTAATGGATATCCATCTGAATATTTAAGTACGTTCATCATTAGTGGAAGTATATATGTAACCAAAGAATGGTTAAACAGAGGAATGGACAAAACACCCAAACAAATGGCTGAAATAATTAACAATCTTATAAAAAATGGCCTTTTCGGGACATAGGGACAGGTTCCTTGTCCCATATCAAACAAAAAAAACCTCATCTCATTTTTTAAAATCCAAATTAAAGCTTTATCCACTATTGTCCAGTTCAAATTATTCGTTTAAGAATAAACTATAGTAATCCTAAGCACCCATGTAAGACCTCTAAAAGACGCTCTCGATAGAGTGTCTTTTTATGTATTTTTCGAAAAAGCTATAAAGCACTACTTAACGTGACCCCTCCTCCCCTAAGGCTCGCCAGCGGGCGGTTTTCGTCATTTATCGAAAAATGATGACTACGTCCAAACCAATCATGAAAGTCTTCATATTATAAATTAACCTCAGATAAAGGAGGTGAAAAATATGTCAGGTGGATATGGTTCTGGTGCAGGTTTTGCGCTAATCGTAGTACTATTCATTCTTTTAATTATCGTTGGTGCTGCTTATGTTGGCGGTGGTTACTAATTTAAAAAAGTAATTCAAAATTAAAGCAGGCTACAGCGTAGTCTGCTTTTTGAAAAATAAGGATATTGATCATCACATTACTTATTTCCACAAAAAAAGCGAACAACAATCTACTGTTGTTCGCTTACCATCCTTATCCCCAGATCTCTTTTGAAACATCAACAATGTATTTTAGCTTCTCCCACTGCTCTTCTTCGGTTAAGATGTTTCCATGATGTGTTGAAGCAAACCCACATTGTGGACTAATGCATAACTGCTCTAATGGTACATATTTTGTTGCTTCTTCGACACGAGCTTTAATATTTTCCTTATCTTCTAATTGTCCATGTTTTGATGTGAAAACCCCAAGAACAACTCTTGGACCATCGTTTGGTATATAATCTAATGGCCCGAAGTCACCAGAGCGATCATCATCATACTCTAAGAAAAATCCGTTCACTTTTTCTTTTGCGAATAATGTTGGTGCAATTTTAGCATAGCTACCTTCAAATGCCCATTTAGAACGGTAGTTACCACGGCAAAGGTGAGTAGTAATCGTTAAATCTTCTGGCTTATCTTCAAGAACGCCATTTACAACACGTAAAGCTAAGTCAATTAATTGTTCACGCGAAAAACCACTATCATTAAACGGAATTTCCGGTGCATTAAGTCCAGCAATATATACATCGTCTAATTGTAAGTAGCGGCAACCAGCATCATAAAATGCTTTAATTGCATCCTTATATGTTTGAATAACATCATTCGTATATTCTTCAATATCTGGATAAAATTCCAGGTTGCGGATCCCTGCATTAAATAATTGATTCGGGCTAGGAATCGTTTGCTTAGCAACCGCACGATCTCCGACAATTTCTTTAAACTCGATAAAGTCTTTAATATGTGGATGGTCAGGGTTAAATGAAATTTTTCCGATAACACGAACATCGTATCTCTCAGTTTCCTCACCTTTGAACGCAAACCCACTTTCAGGAACATATCCCTCTACACCATTTAGATGCTCTAGAAAATCGGTGTGCCAAAATCTACGACGAAACTCTCCATCGGTCACAGCTTGTAAACCAACTTCGATTTGCTTATCAACAATTTTTATAATTTCTTCCGTTTCAATTTCGTGTAGTTGCAGAGACGTTAAATTCCCCTTTTGGAAATCCTTTCTTGCTTGATGAATTCTTTCTGGACGTAATAAACTTCCAACGTGGTCGGCTCTAAAAGGCGCTTTTACTAGTGTTTTTGTCATATAAATCTCTCTCCTAACTTTGGGTAATTGAAATTAAGGGCTATAGATGTAATCCCTAGTGAAAAAAGGATCAGGTCAGCAAAATGTAATTATAAAATCACCAGGGTAAAAATATGTAGGCTTGTTTTTCCTATAGACTTTACTATACTTTTAAAACAAAAACCCCTCTTCCAAAAGAAAGAGGGGGTTAGTTATTTATAAATATGACCTGATCCTCTTATCTCAAGCATGATTGCTCTGGAATTGGCACAGTACTATAACAGTCCGCTGCCGAGGCTTCAAAGGGCCAGTCCCTCCACCTCTCTTGATAAGAAATTTTTGAAAATATTAAATTGTTTTATTACTATACAATTAAACTATGAAAGCTGTCAACACTTATAGAGAATTTTACCAATCAAAGGAAAGGTTTCTAGTTAAAATACCGGACAAGTACCTGTGCTTTATCCCCTTTCTTTTATTTTATTTAAGATAATAATAGCGGCTTTTTTAGCTCCTCCTGCATTCCGAAAGGTCTCTGAAATTTTTTGTGCATTTTCTGAGTATATTTCATTTTTTATTATGCCATCTACAGCTTTTTCCAAAAAGCTCGGTTTGCTTCTTCTTAGTTTAATCCCAGCTCCAAGTTCTACAACTCGATTTGCTACGACCCTTTGTTCACTATGCAACGGAAATAACACCATTGGAACTCCAAAGTACAAACTTTCATTTACACTATTCATTCCACAATGTGTAATAAATGCATCTGCTTGCTTTAAAACGGAAATTTGATCGACATGGTTTTTCACAATAATATTGTCCGGAAGATTGCCAAGAGAAGCAATCTCTGTTTTTTCACCAACAGACATTAATACTTTGTATGGACCATTCGCAAAAGCACTTATACAATTTTGGTAAAAATGTTTATTGTGATTAAGTACAGTTCCTAATGAAACGTAAATAAGTTTGTTATGATTCACTTCATTCGATGCTGCTGTTTGCCGAATTGAAGGACCAACGAATGTATATTTGTCGGAAAAGGTTTCAGCCATCGGTTGAAATTCTTTTGATGTATACACAATTGTATCTGTGTCATTATCATTTTGAACGATGGAGATAAAACTATTTACTTCATATCCGTGTGAACGGAGCAATTCCATTTTCTTGTTTATTCTCGGCATTCCCGTTATCATACGTACGATTTCTTGTAAACTACGTTTCATTAATTTTGCTGTATGATTATTAAAAGCAAAAGTTGTTGTTGAACAGATATAAGGAATTTCCAATTTCATTGCAATTAATTTTCCCCAAAAACATAAAGAATCAGAAACAATGCAATCAGGCTGGTATTCTCTTAATTCTTGACACACCTTCTCATCCAAAGCAATTGTTGTATCTACAATCATTTCTATTAAAGCAGCAAAATCTTTTCCCACTTTGCGATTTAATTCTTCTTGGGATATCGGGGGTAAGAATTTATCACATGAAATAAACCGAGCACCAGCGCTTTCTATTTTTTCTTGAAATTCTAAAAATGAATAATACCACACTTCATGACCTTGGCTTACTAACTCTGCTACTACAGGAATTGTTGGGTTTGTATGTCCGTGTGCTGGAATCGAAAAGAAAACAATTTTTCTCATTCTATTTCCTCTTCTGTTACGTCTTCCCTACGAATCATTTCTGCAAATTCCAGAAAAGCATCACTTTTTAAGACGGCAATACCTTTTGTCACATCTTCCCCTAATACAACCAGTTTATCGCCTGATTTTATTTGATACATCTCCCTCGCTTGCTTCGGTATAACAATCTGGCCTCGTTCTCCTACCTTTACAACACCAAAAAATTGTTTCCCCTTTGGAGCAAGTTGTTCAACCTCTTCCTCCTCCAGTTCACCAGATAATTGATCTAAAGTAACTTGAAAGATTTCAGCTAACATTTTACTTTTATAAATATCAGGGAGTGCCTCCTCATTTTCCCACTTTGCTACAGTTTGACGAGAAACATTTAATCTCTCAGCTAATAGTTCCTGACTCATTTTATTCTTTTTACGCAAAATACGAATATTCATACCAATCATACTTTCAACTCCTTATATGTATTACTATATCTATGTCCTATTGGGAAGTCTATCAAGTTTCCCATACATTTCATGTTAAAAATTGTGGCGAAAGGTTTGATTAAAGAAATTAACGATATGACCAACAATAATTGCTCTAAACAGTGATTTGTATAAAAAACAAACTAAGGGACAGTGAACCTGTCCCTTAGTTTGTTAAGTTTTTGTCATTTAGATTGTTTTTCTGTCGAAACACTTTCATTTAAAGACAAATTTTTGCATAATATTCCTTGTGTCTATTTTATTTTCGGAGGATAAGAACGATGGCTAAGGAAACCAAGCAACTGATGATGTGCATTAATGGTCTTAAATCTGATTTATTTCAAATTGCGGAAAATACCGGTCTAGATAGTCGGTATACGTTGGAATGTAGTATTCAATTGGATGAACTAATTAAGCGATATCATCAGGAAAATGAAAAAAACAATACTATTGAATGACTCAAAAATTCATTTAACCAAACCTCATAGAAGGATTTATTAATGATATATAATCCAACTTACATAAACTTAAAGTCTTATAAAAAAAGAACCACCTGATAGGTAGCTTTAAAGTCTAATAATTTCTTTTTCATACACTAATTCAACTAAATACTTTTCATCGATTTTCATAATTTCAAGTTGTCCATTTTGATAATCATGCAATACTGTGTAAAGACAACCGTTATACATTACTTTATCATTTACAAACATTAGAATTACCTCTCACTTTAAAGATCATTTTCTAACATATGATAACGAATGAATATTAATTAATGACAGTAAACTTATTACAAATCGGTAAATTTAATGTAAATTTCCTATCTGGTTCATTTATTAAGAATATATTTTTGCCAAAAAAAATTGGGACAGTATACTGTCCCTCTAGAATCCACCTTCCCCTCCCCCGCCATTTAGATGATTTAGATGATTAAATTGATTTCCCAACACTTCAGACTCTACATTATGATTCCCTTTGTTAACATCTGGAGGAACAGCTCCTGTTTTTTTATCAAAATATATAGCTAGTGTAATTACAATGCTTAATGGTATCAAAAAAAGCAACCAAATCACAAAATCTCCCCTTTTAGTAGTCGACATACCCAAAAATAGAGTATTCAGATTATTTTTATTTTACCATAATTTTTCCATTAACTACAGATTTTCTCCTGATTTAACTAGTTTATCTCCCTTAAATAATCAATAAATAACAATTCTATATTGTTTTTAAAATAATAATCTCAAATTGATATTTGTTTAATATCAATTTGAGATATATAATAAAAACAAGAACAAAATAGAAAGCGTTCACAACACTAACAAGACAACGTTTTTTCCATATTTAAGGAGGATTTACCATGAGCCAATTAGCTAGACAATCTAAAGTGAAGGATTTATTAGCGAAGAACAAATTCAATGAAAAAGAAATCGCAGAAATGACAGATCCGCAAATTGAATACTATCACTGGCTCTATTTTGAAGATTCTGTTTACGACTATATGTAATTTACTATATTAATAAAGAAAAAGCTTTTGTACTTTGTACAAAAGCTTTTTTGTTTTTACAATCCCCTTTTAAAGCTCATGAATCCCTAAAATACGGAACAACTTTTTAAACCACGATTACCAAAAATACGAAACATCGCCAATAATTTGATTATTTCATGCCAGAATTTTGGCCTACTTTCAATTCATATCATGTTAAAACTAGTTAATAAAGCTTATAAAATCATATCTTTTATAAAAAGTCTAAACTTTAGAATCTTGGCACACCTCTTGCATATATGTTTATCGAAAAACAAAGGGAGGGCTTAAATATGAAAACAAGTGTTGACCAACAAGTAACAAATCCAGTTATTCCTACAACAATGAAAGCTGCAGTTGTAAACGAATTCAAACAAAAACTAGAGGTAAAAGAAATTCCAGTCCCAACTCTTGAGTATGGCGAAATTTTAGTGAAAATTAAAGCATGTGGAGTTTGTCACACTGACCTTCACGCTGCACACGGTGACTGGCCGGTAAAACCAAAGCTTCCATTAGTACCTGGACATGAAGGTGTTGGAGAGGTCTTAAAGATGGCAGAAGGTGTCACTTCCATTAAAATTGGAGATATTGTTGGTATTCCTTGGTTATACTCAGCTTGTGGTGAATGTGAATACTGCTTAACTGGGAGAGAAACACTTTGTCATGATCAGTTAAATGCCGGCTATTCAGTTGACGGGGGTTATGCAGAATATTGTAAAGCACCTGCAAACTATGTTGTAAAAGTACCAGCTGGTGTTGATCTTGCTGAAATTTCTCCAATTTTCTGTGCTGGGGTTACAACATACAAGGCTTTAAAAGTAAGTGAAGCTAAACCTGGTGACTGGGTAGCGATTTATGGTATCGGCGGTCTTGGACATGTTGCACTGCAATATGCAAAAGCAATGGGCTTCAACGTGATTGCTGTAGATATTCAAGATGACAAGCTTGATTTAGCATCCGAGTTAGGAGCAGATTTAACAATCAATGGCTTAAAATGTGATCCTATTCAGGAAATTAAAGAAAAAGTAGGCGGAGTTCAAGCAGCTGTTAGTGTTGCGGTAACGAAAAAAGCATTTGAACAAGCTTATGGATCTGTTAAGCGTGGTGGAACTCTAGTCGTTGTTGGTCTTCCAAACGATGAGTTACCAATTCCAATTTTTGATACTGTTCTTAACGGTGTTACTGTAAAAGGTTCAATTGTTGGAACAAGAAAAGATCTCCAAGAAGCCGTGCAGTTTGCTGCAGATGGAAAAGTAAAAACAAATATTTCAACAGAGCCACTTGATAACATTAATGAGGTATTCGAAAGAATGGAGAAAGGTCAAATTAACGGACGTGTTGTACTAACACTTGAATAGTCGTTAATTAGTATGGACGAGGATAACTTTATTTTTGTCGAGAGTAAAATCGTCATCCCTTTATTAACTTAATTAACCATATAATAAAAAAACAAAACCATAAAAAAAGCGTTCAATTGACCAAAATTACATGGTACAAATGAATGCTTTTTATCTTTGAATGAAAAGCACAATAAAAGCTCAAGAACTGAGAATTCCTTGAGCAATACTAGTTATGAAAGACACCACCTATAAATCCATCTGTTAGTTCATAGCCAAATATAAATGATCCAATAATATAAGCTAATATGAAGGCAATAATTATTCCAACAAAGTTATTTTCAATTTGCTTTATTTTTTCATTTTTCATGGCTTTCCTCCTGCATTTACCTTTAATAACGATTATTCTTAATATTCCTACTTGAATTTAAGTTATACCGATTATATAAGCGGGTAAATACATTCAGTTAAGCTTTCAGAACAGGTTTTAAATATTTTACCAAATACATGCCATCTACAAAAAATACCCAATAAACCAATAATTAAAATTATGATTTATTTCTTCAGAAAATATTTCCCCTTTTCATAGTTCTCCTTCTTCATCTCTTCCGGTAACATGCTTCCCCCTGTTGCCCACACCAAATGAGTTGCATGAGGATACTGAAATTCGGGTTGATGAATTACATGTATTACACCTGGAAATCCTGCTAAAGCTGAAGGTTCTAAATTTATATCCTCTGTGTCAACTAACATAGTAAGCAGTTGAAACAGATGTTTATCTTCAACAGTATAAACCCCACTGATGAGTTCTTCTAAAAGCTTTCCAACAAAACCAGAAGGTCTGCCTACAGCTAATCCGTCAGCTTCTGTGACATTATCAATATCAAAATCTTGGACAGAAACTTTTTCATGTAGTCCAGTTAATAAACCTAGTAGCATTGCTGGAGAATGAGTTGGCTCTGCAAAGAAGCAATGCACAGCATCCTTAAAAATCAATTTTAAGCCGAAAGCAACTCCGCCTGGACCTCCACCCACACCACAAGGTAAATAGACGAATAGCGGTTTTTCTTCATTAACTACTATCCCTAACTCTTCTAATTGCTTTTGTAATCGCAGCGCTGCGACTGCGTATCCTAAAAACAGATCTTTCGAATTCTCATCATCTATAAAATGCATATTCTCATTTGCTTGAGCTTGCCTTCTTCCTTCAGAAACAGCTCTACTATAGTCTGAATTATACTCAATAACAGTAACACCTTTTTCTTTTAATAAGTCTTTTTTCCATTTTTTCGCATCAGCTGACATGTGCACATATACATTGAACCCTAATTTGGCACTTATGATTCCAATACTAAGTCCGAGATTACCTGTCGAACCTACAGCGATTGAATAGTGTGAAAATAATTCTCTAAACGATTTGTTAGTTAAAATGGAGTAATCATCATCATATGATAACATTCCGTTGTCTATAGCAATTCGTTCAGCATATTTTAATACTTCATAAATTCCACCTCTAGCTTTAATGGAACCTGAAATAGGTAACATGTTGTCAGTTTTCAGAAAAACTTCTTGATTTACATGCATCTTATAGTAATTCTCCATCGCCTTTTTCATTTTAGGAATACGAATAGTTAGCGATTCAATCATTCCATTTGCCTCTTTTGTTTCTGGGAAAGCCTTGATAAGATATGGTGCAAATCTTATTAGCCTTTCTTCCGCTTCCTTCACATCATCCAGCGTAATGGAAAGTTTTAATACAGCTTCTTCAAAATTCTTATATTTAGGATTCCTCCAAAATGTTTCCTCTGTTTCAATAATTCTATGTAAATTTGGATCTTCTCTTTTCCATTCTTCTAATGTTTTACCATGAATTAATTTCATTAAAATTACCCTCTTTTTATTTTTTCTTTTTCATTCCTAAAAAATAACCAATATAAAAAATAACGATTGAATAACCAATTAACATAAGAATAGGTGTTGGGATGGATAGACTAAAGTTTACAAGTGCAGAGTATGCTTTAAGGATTTGTGGTGCCAATTGATCCTTAGTAGATAGATAATATATGTTCACAATGAATAAACAAAGTATAATAAAAAATAAAGCGCGGAAAATTTGTGTTATGTTCGTTTGCTTCTTTGCTTTCGGTCCTGTTTTTTTTGCCGTTTCCATATTCTGCTCCCTTCCCAATTCTTCTTAAGTAATAACATTATATTTAACTTAGATAGTTCCTGCTTTTTAATTTTAAAAATCTCTAAAAAAAGAATTCAACTAAGCTTTTATGAAAGTGGCCAATCCAAATTTATAAAAATTAGCTAAACCTTACATTTTTGTAGGATTTTTTTAATACAATTCTTTTAGAGGTGATAAAAATGCCAAGAGTAAAATACACCGAGAGTGACATCGATTTAATGGCAAGGATGATGAGAGCAGAAGCAGAAGGTGAAGGCAAACTAGGAATGCTGATGGTTGGCAATGTTATTGTTAATCGGCTAAAGGCTAATTGTTTAGATTTTAAAGACTTACGATCAGTGCGAGATGTTATTTATCAAGTGCAGGGAGGAAATTATTCTTTTGAGGCCGTTCAAAAAGGGAATGTTTTTTACCAAAGAGCAAGAGGTATAGAAAAAAAATTAGCTAAACAAAATCTTGAATATTGGAGAGAACATCCTTCAAAGTTTGCACTTTGGTACTTTAATCCTTATGCTGCATGTCCACCTACATGGTACGATCAACCTATCACAGGACAATACAAACAACATTGCTATTACGAACCAAAGCCTAACACATGCGAAGGTGCTTACGTTTGGTAAAAGTAAATCCCCACATTTGTGGGGATTTTTGTTATTAATCTTTCGTATTAGAATCATTTGCATTTTTTGGATCGAAACATTGAAAACAAAATAGCTCTGATTGATCGTTTAGCTCTCCATTTAAAAATCCGTCAATACAATATATCGTCTTTCTACATTCAATACAAATCCCTACTTTTTCGACCATAATAATTTTCCCATACTAAAATAATTCGTAATGAACGAGTTCATTTTTTGGAGTACTATCCTTTTTACTTGGGGCTTCTCTTTGATACCCCAAACCTAAGACCGCAACAACCCTTCGATCAGCAGGAATGTGAAGGGTTTTTCTAACATATTCTTCTCTTTGTTCAGATTCTACTTCATCCTCCATATTAAAAACAGCTCCAAAAGCACAACCAAGTCCTTCGTTAACTGCTGATAACCAAATATAACTACACGCAATAGATGCATCCTGCAGCCAATACTTGCTAATTTCAGGACGCCCTGTAACAATAATCGCAGCTTGCGCTTCTTTCAACCACTTCATATATGGTGTTGAATGGTAAAGAAGATCTAATTTCTCACGATTTGTTACAACAATAAATTCTCTAGAAGGCAAGTTGTTACCAGTCGGGGCTAAACAAGCTTGATTAAGAAGTTCCTTCATCACTTCTTTTGGAATTTTTTCTTCTAAAAAACTTGTAATTTCTCTACGTTTCTTAATCACCTGAGTAAATTCCATTCTTTTCCCCTCCACAATAAAGATATATTTTATATGCATCTTTATTTCACCAAATATAGGAAAAGAAATCAATCATTTCATCTTATGTAAAGGAATTACCTTGTCATTATTACTATTTGCTAATCTTTCCATCTTTCTTTTCACTTCGATTAAATGTATTTAATACATTTTGAAAAAGTTCAGGATTATTCGTAAATACACCGTTAACTCCCCATAACAATGCGTTTTCCATTTCTTCCTCGTCATTTATTGTGTAGGGATGAATGTCAAGACCACTTTTCCTAGCCTTTTCTACATATGCTTGATCGATAGATTGAAAGTTAGGAGCAATTCCGATCGCGTATTTTTTAATAGCAGCTAGTTGTTTGTCCGAAATACAGGCTTTATCTGTATAAGCAAGAAGCTGAACTAAAGGGATGTTAGGGTTTAGCTCGTGAATTTTTTCTAAGCTTTCTGAACTGAATGATTGGATAAGCACATGGTTAGAATCATCATTATGGCTGGTAAGCTGATAGATATCTAGAAGTTCTAGTAGTTTTTCCTCCATATTTCGATATATTATTGGTGATTTTGTTTCAATATAATAATTAGCTTCTTTTCCAAACGTTTGAAAAATTTCCTCTAAAGTAGGTACTTCCAATTCTTTAAAAGCTTCGTCTGCATACTTCGGGTACATGTCATTAAACCACGAACCAGCATCCAATTTCTTAATTTCATTCAATGTCATATCTTTAACGAATCCAGTTCCATTTGTTGTACGATCCACCGTTTCATCATGCATGGCAACAAGATGACCATCCTTTGAAATTTGCAAATCTATTTCGATATAACTCCCATTAACCTTCTCCCCCAGTTTATAAGATGCAATCGTATGTTCAGGTGCATGTCCTGAAGCACCACGGTGCGCAACAATTAAATGGCTTGTATTAGATTTTGAAGAATTCACTTGTTGTGATAATGGAATTTGTAATTTAGAAATCATAAGAACAACGATCGTGATAAAGAAAAATGCCGGCGCCAATCTTTTCATATTCATACAACAAACTCCCTCAAGTAATGTATATCTCTCACTTTAAAGGGAGTTTGTAAATTTCAAGCTTCTTTTTTGTAAATTTTTTCTTTATACTTACCACCGATTTTTTTCTAGTTCAATCAGTCCATCGAAAAAACTTCATTCCAATGATGGAGCAAGAAACAAAAATCATAGCTAAAACCCCAATATCACCCAAGGCTTGTGCTGTAAAAAGCATCCCGTTCCAACCATCTCTTAACACATTTACAACATAAGTTAAAGGAACAATGATCGCTATTTTTTGTAAAATTTCAGGTAGAGCTTCAAGCGGAAGCGTTGCACCTGATAAAAACATCATCGGATACATGGCGACCATGGCGATTCCTAGTGCTGTTTGCATTCTTTTCACCAGACTAGAAACGAGAAAACCTAATGAAAAAAATGTGATCGAACAAAATGTTAATGAAAGGAAAAATTCGATTGGACTTTTTGTTAAATTCGTAGAAAATCCAAATTTTGATATAAGCAAAATTTCTATGACGCCAATATAAATCGCAAAAAATCCTTTTATAATCGTTGCAGTAAAAATGGCTTTTTGATTAATTGGCGTTCCTTTAAGCCGCTTATAAACTCCTTTTTCCCGGTCAATCACTACTTGAAGCCCCATTGAGAAAAATGCTGTTGTAAAAATAATAATCGCAATCATACTTGGAATATAAGCCTGAAAATAATCCAACCCATCATAGGAATTTGTTTTAAACATTAACCCAAATACAACAAAACTAACTCCTGGTACAATAAACGTAAAAAGTAACGCTAATGTTTCACGAAAAAATAATGTTAATTCCATTTTTGTATGTGTAATAACTGACTGCATGTTTACTCCTCCTTTAATGACCTACCGCGTATTCTAAGTAAACATCTTCCATTGAACCTTTATCATTCAATGATTGAATTAACTTAATAGGCTCATCACATGCAACCAGTTTGCCTTTTTTTATGATTGCGATTCGATCACAATGCCTTTGTGCTTCATCCATATAATGAGTCGAAAGAATAATTGTTTTACCTTCCGCTCTAAACTTGTTTATAGCCTTCCATAGTTCAAATCGTGCCTGTGGATCTAATCCAGTAGTTGGTTCATCTAAGAAAATAATCTCTGGATCGTTCACCAGCGCTAGTGCAAGAGACGTTCGCTGCTGCCAACCACCTGATAAATTTTTAACATATTTATTGAGATAAGGCTCAAGTTCAAGTGTTGAAATGATTTCTTTTAAGTCTCGTCTTTTTTCATAATAAGAACTAAATAGATTAAGTGCCTCTTTTACTTTAATCCGATCATAAAGAGCTGTTTGCTGAAGCTGAATCCCAATTTTTTGTTTCATTTCATTTGAAGCTAATATCATATCCATCCCTAAAACCCTCACTGATCCAGAATCGGGCTTTCTAAGTCCCATCATCATCTCTAATGTTGTTGATTTTCCAGCTCCATTTGCCCCGATAATACCAAGTACCTCTCCTTTTCTAACCTGTAGGGTAATTCCATCAACTGCTATAACATCTCCGTAACTTTTCACAATATGTTCAAGTTCAATTACATTTACCATCTTCCCAACTCCTTTTGTCTTGGCTCTATTTATAACCTTATCTTACAAACTGAGTCTTAATTTAATCTTAACTGAACCATATTTTACTATTAAACTTACATGTAATTGATCAAAGGGTAATGCAAAATAAAGAGGTATAACACTAATGTGCTATACCTCTTTAACAGGAAGTTCTATGATAAAATTCGTTTTCCCACGCACGGGCTTTGTATCGAGTATGATCTTCCCTTCATGCTTTTCGATAATTTTCTTTGTAATAGCTAATCCTAAACCAGAGCCACCGTCTTTCTTTCTACTTTTATCTCCTCTCACAAAGGGATCAAATAATGTATTGGTCAGGTCGTCTTTAATACCAATACCATCATCTCCAATTTCTAGACTGATACAATTCGCCTTTTTTGTTAACGTGATAAACACTGCTGTTTGTTCGGGATTGTACTTAGCAGCGTTTTCTAATAAGTTTGAAATAGCACGGTATAAAAGCTTCGAGTCAAATTCATATATCAATTTAGTAGTTGGAATATCAATGATTAGCTCCATTTTCTTCTCTGAGAATAACTGATAATATTCTACAATAACTTCTCTATAAAACTCACAAAGATCTTTTTTCTCTATATTCATTCGGGAGTCCGGAGTTTCCAGTTTTGTAAACATAAAAAGCTCATCAATTAAAATTGTTACTCTCACAGACTTATCATGGATATACTTTACATAACGTTTTACTTGTTCTTCGTCTTCCACAAAACCTTCATATAATGCTTTTGAATATCCTTGTATAGTTGTCATGGGTGTTTTTAAATCATGAGAAAGATCTGCCAACATTCTTTTCTTACTTTCTTCAAGTTGTTCTTTTTCTTCCATTAGTCGCTGCAAATTTTCATTTAATTCTTTGTATCTAAGTGATGCTCTCATAATAAACGGTAATATTCCCCCACCAAATAATGGGGGCAGAAAGCTAATCAGTAAATGCAGTTGATCAGGAAAGATGGTCTGATAAATAAGGTAAACACTAGAAACTGTATAAAGCATACTTAAACCGTACATCCATTTTAACGGCACCTGAACAACAAGGTACACATAAACAAAAACGATATATAAATACATCGGATTGTAAAAATACGCAAAAATAAGGGTAATTATAATCTCACTTGTTAATAAAAGTTTCATTAATCCCTTATTCCAGAACATCTGTCGGTAGATAATGACAAATGCAAGCATTAATAATAAACCAGGGTACATTTTATTTGGAGGTTCTTGTAATAAAAAGTAAAATGGAATACACATGTTGGCTATATACAAATATGGAAGAAGTCCTTCTTCCTTTGGAAACAGCGTGAAAGTCAAATTCATCCCTTCCCCAATATTAATAAATTTCTGAAATAAACTAGCATTATTTATTTTGATAAGGCTATTAAAATGGGGCATTCACTTTTTCTCGAAAAAAATAGACCTACTAAAAGGCCTATATATTCTTTTTTTCAAATTTGTACCCCAATCCTCTAACCGTTTTTATGTAGATTGGTTTTTTCGGATTTTCCTCAATCTTATCTCTGAGCTTTGAAATATGGACATTAATCGTGTTGTCTTCTTCACCACCAATATAATAATCATTCCATGCTCTTTCGAAAATTTGCTGCTTTGTAAACACCCTTCCAGGAGTTTCCATCAACATCTCAATAATCTTATACTCTATTTTAGTTAACTGAATGATCTTTTCCTGTTTTATAATTGCAAACGAATCCTCGTCTAAAGTAAGATCACCGACAATTTTTTTTCTGTATTTATAATCTTCTGGTTGCGTTGTTGTTTCTATGGAATAGTTATAACTCCTTCTTAAAAGTGCTTGAACTCGCGCAACAACTTCCAAAGGATTAAATGGCTTTTGAATAAAATCATCCGCTCCTAAACTCAGCCCTTCTATCTTGTCTTGATCTTCCTGCTTTGCCGAGATAATAATAATTGGGACTCTCAACGTTTCTCTTACTTTTTTAATAAGCTGATATCCATCAATAATCGGCATCATTATATCCACAAGCATTAAATCTATTTTTTCTTTCGCAATTAGTTGAAAGGCATCCATTCCATCATGGGCTTCGATAATTTGAAAGCCTTCTTTTTTCAAGTATAGGCTGAGCAATTCTGTAATCTCTGGTTGATCATCAACAATTAAAATAGTTCTACTCACCACTGGTCCTTCTCTCTATGTATAATAGATCCTTTGTCATCTATCTTTAGTATAGCAAGCTATGAATAAAGTGAATAGAAAAATTTGTCATTTTCAAACAGAGAAAAAGCTTACCTCTCTTCTTTTATAAGGTAAGCTTCTTATAAGTAGTCTATAAACAATGTAGTATTTTTAGGATTAAAGCATTTTCTTAAATGTTCTAGCTTGCTCATCTAGTTGTTGTGCGGATATGCCAATACTTTTAAACTCCTGCATCGCTTGATTAATCAATTCTTGACTGCTTGTTATTCCAGTTTGTGAACGCTGAGTTACATCACTGATTTTAACAATTTCTCCTGTAATTCCTTCGATATGTGCATTAACTTCTTGAACAGAATCTTGTACACGATTTGCTAGTTTTCTAACTTCATCTGCTACAACGTTAAAACCTCTTCCATGTTCACCAGCACGTGCCGCTTCTATCGCTGCATTTAAAGCTAAAAGATTGGTTTGCGATGCAATTTCTCTTATTGTTTTTGTAATGTTTTCAATAGAAGATGCTTTTTGTTTTAACATCTTTAATATTTCTAAGTTTTCTCCAGAATGTGAGACAAGCTCCGCATTTGCCTCTGCGACATCTTCACTTTTTGAAATTCCTTGCTCAGCCCGATCTAAAAGATCAGCCGACATTTGCTGTAAACGCGATGCAACGTCTACTGTATGATTTTCTCGTGCAGTAATATCTGTAGCAATTTTGACAACACCTTGCACGATCCCATTTTCATCTAAAACTGGTGTATAAGTAGCTTCAAGCCAAATATGTCGACCTGTTTTGGTGACACGCTGTATTTTTTCTTGAAAACTTTTTCCATTCCGTAAATTTCTCCAAAACACTAGGTATTCTCTTCCCTTAGAAAATTCTTCTGTACAAAATTTACTATGTAGAAGGTTAGGCATTTCATCCATGTGATATTCCATTGTTTTGGCAAAATTTTCATTTGCCCATAACACTTTTCCATTTGGATCAAACTCAATCATTGCAACTGATCGTTCTATTGCAGCTAGAACGGCTCCTTCCTCTAAAACTTGGGAGGATTTGGAAACGTTTGCTAATTTAGATACTAACATAATAAATGTCCTCAATTCTGCCCTAATATTTTTATGAAAAATTATTGTTCACTCATTTATCATAGTTCAAAAATACTATAGATGTAAAACTTAAACCCTCTAGATCTAGTAATATTTACACATTCTTAACATTTAATCGTTTTTCCTATTAACCTAGTAATGTCGAAAAATACGATTGATGATTTCTACAATATTCAACAAAATCAATCATAATCCCGAAATATGTATTTAACCTAAAAAATAAACACTATATCTCTATACTAAAAATGTTTTAGAGTACCTGCTTAGTACTCATTTGGACAGTAAAGGTACACACATTGTCACTTTTATTTGTGAAGACAGGTACTTCTTTTCAATATCACGTTTCTGTTTTATAATTTTTATAAATCAAAAAAGGAGGTTAAAAGATGTAGGTTGTTTTTTCTACCCAAAACTAAAATTGAATATAAGTGAGGGAGAAAAAATGAAAACACCATCTTTTAAACACCTTTGGCTCGGACAGTTACTAGCAAACAGTGGTGATGTTTTTTACATTGTTGGGCTTATGGCCATTATCCATGAGCAAACAGGATCAGCTGTTTATTTAGCAGTTGTTCCGTTTATCATCACTGTTGCGAAATTCAGTAGCGGTTTTATAGCACCACTGCTTTTGGACCAATATCGATTAAAATCGCTGTTGGTTTTTTCACAACTAGGTAAGACATTGTTCCTTTTCACTATGCAAATGGCAACGATCTTCTTCTCATGGAATCTCGTCATCACCTTTGTTTTTGTGTTTTTCATTTCTTTTTTTGATGGATGGGCAACACCAGCCAGAAATGCAATGCTGCCTCGTCTTGTCCACAGAGATGAATTAGTAAAAGCAAACAGTTTTGTTTCTACCTTAGATCAAACGGTTCAACTCGGAGGTTGGGCATCAGGAGGAATAATCGTTGCCCTAATTGGTGGGAATAAAGTGATTTGGCTCACTCTAAGCTTATTTATTCTGTCAACGTTTTTTATGCAATTGCTTAGAGATGAGACTAAACAAATTGTTAATGAAAACACAGTTTTTTCTAGATGGGAATCACTGAAGGAAGGTTGGCTTTATATTTGGGAAGTTCCGTCGCTCAGATCGATTTCTTTCATTTATGTTTTAGAATATTTTGCGAGTGCAGTGTGGATTGCAGCAATTCTCTATGTTTATGTTGATGAAATATTAGGGAAAGATCAGGCATGGTGGGGTTATATTAATGCAACCTTTTTTCTTGGTCTTGTCATTGGAGGGCTTTTTGCCGTGAAGTTTGCAAAGGGGGTTGATACACATCTTCCTAATGTTATCATCATTTCTTCATTTGGAATTTGTATTGGCACCTTTACCTTCGGGTTTACTTCATCACCGCTAGCTGCCCTCTTTCTTTCAGCATTATGTGGATTTTTAGAGCAAGTGAAAAGCATATCGTTACAAACGTCCCTACAAAGAGCTGCTTCAATTGATCAATTACCTAAAATTTATGCTGCACAAGGTACGCTGCTTTCTCTTGTTTTTGCTGTTTCCTCAGTTACATTTGGATTTTTAACAGAGTTGTACTCTGTTAGTATTTCTTTTATCATAGCAGCATTATTATTATTGAGTTCAGCAATATATTTAACTATTAAAAAGAAAATATTGTCATAGTAGATACAAATGACTAAAAAAGACACGTTAGTATGACGTGTCTTTTTTGTTTCAAAGTAATGCAGATTAAGACCTCGTTATTAAACCAGAGGTTTGCTTTTATTTTGAGTAACGATTTGAATGTATTTCTCAGACAATAGGGAGTAGTCCAACCTATTCCCCGCTCTCTTGTTTTTCCCATTTTGCAACTTCCGAACGTACCAAAGGAGCTACTTCTTTTCCTAAAAGTTCAATCGCTCTCATTACATCATCATGAGGCATGCTTCCAACTGGCACATGCAGCATAAAACGTGTGATTCCTACATTTTTTCTGAGATAAATGATTTTCTCAGCAACTGTTTTGGGATCTCCTACATACAATGCCCCCTCAAGAGTGCGAGCTGTATCAAAGCTTCCTCTTGTATATGGACTCCAGCCGCGTTCTTTACCTAATTTGTTCATCACATATTGAGTTGATGGGAAAAATTTATCGGCTGCTTCTTCTGTTGTATCTGCAATAAACCCGTGAGAATGTGAGGCTACGGTTAGCTTGGACATGTCGTGGCCAGCATGAGCTACAGCTTTTTTATATAATTGTACAAGCGGCTCAAATTGTACAGGCATTCCTCCTATAATAGCCAATACGAGCGGTAACCCAAGAATACCTGCACGAATAACAGATTCAGAATTCCCTCCACTTCCAATCCAAACTGGTAGAGGATCTTGAACTGGTCGTGGATAAACACCTCGGTTATGTATAGCTGGTCGATGTCCGCCTTTCCATGATACTGTTTCAGATTCTCGGATTTTTAATAACAATGCAAGATTTTCTTCAAACAATTCATCATAATCTTTTAAATCAAAACCAAATAAAGGGAACGATTCAATAAATGAACCTCGTCCTGCCATAATTTCTGCTCGTCCATTTGAAATGGCATCAAGTGTTGCAAAATCTTGAAAAACTCGAACTGGATCAGCTGATGATAACACCGTAACCGCACTTGTTAACCGAATATTCTTTGTTTGTGAGGCAGCAGCAGATAAAATAACTGCTGGACTAGAAGATGCGAAATCTTCACGATGGTGCTCACCAACGCCAAATACATCTAGACCAACTTGGTCTGCAAGGACAATTTCCTCTACGACTTCTCGTATTCTCTCGGCATGACTTATTACCTTGCCTGTTTTCACATCTGGTGTTGTTTCAACAAAGGTACTTACTCCTATTTCCATTGTTGTTCCTCCTATTTTTATGGATAGTTAGAATTATAACAAAAAGTTTTAAATTTCTCTTTATAAGTACTTTTACTTATTAGCAAATTAACTCTACTTCAAAGTTAATAAGCACACCTGATAATGAAATGCTTAAATGTAATGACGGATTAGAATGAATAGAACGATCTTTTTCAATACATACTCCATTCATCCTCTAACAAACCAATTCAATTGCCAGGCAAAATAAATGTAAGCCCCTCATATAAAAGTTTAAATATAAATCCACGTCAGGAAACCTCACATGTTCAAAGACAATCTCAACATGTCCGTGTCATAATCGATAACAGGAATTATTTAAACGTTAAGGGGGCATATAACAATGAGTCACGAACAGTTAAACAAAAGACTCTTGATTATTGCGACCTTCGGTATGGTTATTGCTTTTACTGTTTGGAATGCGTTTTCTCCAATCATTAATGAAATTGGAAAAATGTATGATCTTAACACAACTGAAAAGAGTATTCTTATTGCTATACCGGTTTTATTAGGGTCGGTTATGAGGGTTCCATTAGGGATCTTTACGGAGCGTTTTGGTGGTCGAAAAGTTTATACACTTTTACTCTTGTTTTTAGTCATACCACTAATGATCACAGGGTTTTCCAGTTCCTATATCATGCTTTTAATTAGTGCTTTTTTTATTGGATTAGCTGGTGCTTCATTCGCCGTTTCGATGACATTTGTATCGAAATGGACACCAAAAGAGAAACAAGGAACGGCTCTAGGAATCAATGCTTTAGGAAACATCGGTACTGCAGTGGCTTCTTTTTCTCTGCCATCACTAGTTTTAATTGTAGGAATTCAATGGATTTTCTGGGGATTAATTATTCCAGTACTTATGATGGCCGCGATTATCTGGTTTTTCACACCTGAAACAACCAACACAAATTCAACAAAAACTATAAAAAATGAGTTATCAGTACTAAAATATAAGCAAACATGGATTCTTTCGTTATTTTATTTTGTAACGTTTGGGATATTTGTTGCTTTTGGCATCTACTTACCTACTCTTCTAATGGATTTATTCCAGCTCTCAGCAATTGATGCAGGAATGAAGGCTGCAGGATTTATTGTGATTGCAACATTTATACGACCTTTCGGAGGTTATTTTTCAGATAAGTTAAACCCTGGGAAAATTTTAACTGGTGTTTTCCTCGTGATTATTTTCTGTGGCCTCCTCCTTACATTGGCAGTCGAAAACTTCTATATCATGACGTTTGCTAGCTTACTTTTAGCTTTTGCGGTAGGCATTGGAAATGGTGCTGTTTTTAAACTTGTTCCTAATCTATTCCCAACTTCTACTGGTACTGTAACAGGTATTGTTGGAGCAGCTGGTGGTATTGGTGGATTTTTCCCACCAATTTTATTAGGGGTTATTAAAGACCAAACAGGGACTTACTCGTTAGGTTTTGTTTTTCTCATTATATTAACAATCATTTGCCTTTGGTTTAATAAGAGTGAGTATGATAAAAGAATAAATACAAAACAGGTAAGAAGGATTCATATAGCAAAATAGGAATGTGAATGAACACTCCTATTTCGCTTCAACCTTTAGTATTTACTTGCACACTTCCTACTTACCATCTACCACTTCTTTAAAAATCTCATACGAACGCTTTTGTTTTTCAGTATCATAAATGTAGGAAACAGCCATGATTTCATCAACATTATATTTTTCTTGGAAGTTTGTTAATTGTTGATGAATTGAATTTTTACTTCCCAGCAATGTCACACTGGACATCGACGTTGCCATTTCTCTTTCGTGTGGCTGCCAAATGTCATCCATACTTTCTACTGGTGGTTGCAATGGATTTTGTGTACCACGCACAACATTTAAGAAAAATTGTTGCATTGAGGTTTGTTCCCATCTCGCCTCTTCGTCACTCTCAGCTGCAATCACGTTTAGACATACCGTCATATATGGTTTATCTAAATATTCAGATGGTTGGAATCTTGCTCGATAAATTGAAATGGCTTCCTCCATATATCGCGGAGCAAAATGAGAAGCAAATACATATGGTAAGCCTAGTTTAGCTGCTAAGTATGCAGAATCTGTTGAAGAACCAAGAATATATATAGGAATATTTGTACCAACTCCTGGATGTGCTTTCACATAATCTTGACGCTCCATCGGACCAAAATAAGTAAGTAATGAATTAACATCTTCCGGAAATGTATAAACAGAATCGTTTTGTGATCGTCTTAACGCACTTGCTGTCATCATATCTGTCCCTGGTGCACGACCTAAACCTAAATCGAGACGATTTGGATAAATAGTAGCCATTGTTCCAAATTGTTCAGCAACAACCAGTGGAGAATGGTTTGGCAGCATAATCCCTCCAGAACCTACACGAATTCTTTCTGTGTTTTCCAGAGTATGTTTAATTAAAATGGCTGTAGCAGAGCTTACAAGTGTTGATGTGTTATGATGCTCTGCAATCCAGTATCGTGAGTATCCCATTTTTTCTGTTGCCTGCGCTAAATCAACCATAGAATCGATTGCATCTTTAGCTTCCTGCCCTTTACGAATAGGAACCAAATTCAAAACAGAAACAGGTATTTGTATATTTGACATAGTAATTGTCCTTTCTTTCATCAAATTCTTTACTATCGTACCAATTTAAATCGAAGAAAAAAAATTTTATGCTTACTTCATTTCAATTCGAAATTCGAAATTCTTTTCCTTGACCTCGTCTCCAATATATGTCCTTTCAACAAACTTAACTTCCTCACTCTTCATGAAAAGTACTGTCGAAGATCTTGTACCATATTCCGGTGTTTTTATAAATAATGGAGAAAGCTTTCGTTCCCATTCAATAGACACTCCAGTGCTTGGTAATTCTGAATCAGCAGCTGGCTCCTCATATTGTAGGCTTGAAAATAAACACTCTGTCAAATTTTCACGTGCATTATTCAAACAGGTTTGTAATCCTTTCTTCCCTTTACGGACTTTAGGCCATGGTGTGTCAAGTAAGGAATTACTTAAGCCATACAAACCTGGTTCAAGTAATTTTATTTGATTTTCTACGTTTGAATAATAGTAAAGTGCAGCTTGATCTCCAACAAGTAAATTAAATCCTGGGTAATATTCACGATTTTTTTGTATCTTATCCAAGTAGTCCTTGGGATTTTCATTGAATTGCAGGAATCGACTCACTAATTCACCACGTGAACGTAGTTGTTTCTTATCAATGGCTGAGCTTCGGTAATTCGTAAGTGCTGCAAATCGGCCGTTTTTTGTAACTCCCATCCATGTTCCCATTTTCTCTAAGTCTCTTCCTGCTAATATAGATGGGACATCTTCCCAAAACGCAGCTTGAGCTGTAGATCGTTTATAAAATTCATCACGATTTGCAGAAAGTATTAGACGATATACTGGATCTATTTTGTACGCAAAATTAATTAAACACATTCAGGTCACTTCCTAACAATCAATTGTGGTCTTATTGTTTATATTTTACAAAAAATCAATCATTACTTCTTCTATAGTGACTTTTTGAAACACAAAAAAGGCTGCTGTTTTACAGCAACCTGAATAAAAATATAGACTATATTAGATTAAACGAGTTGTCACAATACCTTCAATTTGAGTAATTTTCTCTTCTAATTGAGGAATGATGTCCCCATTTACTTCGTTGTCAATATCAATCATTGTGTATGCATACTCACCGCGGCTTCTGTTTACCATGTCTGCAATATTCAAGTTATAGCTTGAAATGGCTTGAGTAATTTGACCAACCATATTTGGCACGTTTTTATGGAAAGTTGCTACACGACGTTTTCCTGTGTATGGAAGAGACGCATTCGGGAAGTTTACTGAATTACGAATGTTTCCTGTTTCTAAGAATTCCTTCACTTGACGTGCTGCCATAATTGCACAATTTTCCTCAGATTCTTGTGTAGATGCCCCAAGATGTGGAATCGGTACAACGTTTGTCATTTTTAAAACGTTTTGATTAGGGAAATCTGTTACATATTTCCCTACTTTTCCACTTTCTAATGCTACCTTCATATCATCCTCATTTACAAGCTCACCGCGTGAGAAGTTCATAATATGAACACCTTGCTTCATGATGCTGAATGTTTCTTGGTTAAACATACCTCTTGTATCGTTAGTTAATGGAACGTGTACTGTAATATAGTCAGAGTTAGCATAAAGCTGCTCAAGGCTCATTGCACGTTGAACTTTACGAGATAAATTCCAAGCAGTATCTACAGAAATAAATGGGTCGAATCCGATCACATCCATATCTAGCCCAAGAGCGTCGTTCGCTACTAGCGCACCAATCGCACCTAAACCGATAACTCCTAGCGTTTTACCTTTGATCTCTTTCCCAACAAATTGTTTTTTGCCCGCTTCGACAAGCTTAGGAATTTGATCGCCCTCACCATCTAATGTTTTCGTCCATTCAACACCTGCAAAAAGGTTACGTGAAGAAGCCATCAGAGTTGTTAGTACCATTTCTTTTACTGCATTTGCATTCGCACCAGGAGTATTGAATACAACAATACCTTGCTCTGTGCATTTATCAACTGGAATATTGTTTACGCCCGCACCTGCACGTGCAATAGCTTTTAAGTTGTTTGCAAATTCCATTGAATGCATGTTAAAGCTGCGAAGAACAATTGCATCAGGGTTTTCACTATTATTGTCGATAGCGTAATTACCTTTGTTAAATACATTTAAACCGACTTCCGCAATGTTATTTAACGTTTTAATTGTCTTTACTTTTTCTAATGTTGTTGTACTCATCTTTCGATCTCCTCTTTTCATCAGGTAAGTTTTCAAATTTTATGAATATTTTCATTTTAATAGAATAATGGAATTATAACATAGTTTACTCGAATTATCCTCTCCTATTAAACAGAAAAAGGCAAGGGGAGATTTCCCTTACCTTTGCCCAGGCGAACGGCTTCGACACTATGTGCTCCCTCACGGTTATCCGCGTTTCGCCAGTTACACATAGCCTTTGAATTAAATACATTTTAACACAATTCGCGTGAACTTCAACATTAATTTTAAGAATATTCTTGTTTAAACTTTTGAGTACTAATCCCTGTCATTTTATACTCAATAATTAAACGTTTACAAAATACTACCTCTAGTTTCTACCTTTTTTATATTGCATCATTTCCTGGGGAAGCGCAAATACTGACTTATTTCTCCAATCTTTTTAACATCTAGTAAAGATTATGAAGATTATGAGTCAGTAAAAATATACTTTGCGGTTACCTCCATCAATTTCTCAATCTGATGTTTATCTTTGCTGAACTTTGATGAAGTTACTAGTCTATTTTTTTCGTCAAAGTACTTTCCGGTAACTGATTGTAACTCAGGTGATGTTGCTAAATATAAGTATGTTTGAGCCATTTCATCGGGAGAGAGGGAAAACTTACTTTTTATTGAATACATAAACTTCATAAGTTGAGATAAGTTTGGATAACGTTCAATATCAATTTTCACATTGGTTACTCTTATACAATTCACTGTAATTTTTGTGTTTTTCAACTTATCGGAAAGCCAATATGTGTACATCACTTGAGCAAGTTTTGATTGATAATACGCTGTTTCAACTCGAAAATTCTCGTTCGTAAATTCAGGATTAGCATAATTGATTTTTAAAAACGGGTGTAAAACTAAACCTTGTGATGCAATTGTAATAATTCGACCTTGTTCACTTTGTTTTAGTTTATCTAGTAATAGTTCTGTCAACAAAACAGGTCCAACGTGGTTTGTTGCCCAAACAGTTTCGATGTTTTCATCTGAATATTGAGGTGCTTTTCTACTTATATCAAAATCAGCTGCATTGTGAATAAGAACGTCGATGTGGCTGTGATTAGATATTAATTCATTAACTGCAGATCTAATACAACGTTGAGAACTCATATCTAGTAGTAATAATTCCGCAGAATTGCTCTTACTTTTCTCCTTGATTTCTTTTAATGCAGCCAAACCTCTTTTTTCATCTCTGCAACCGATAATAATTTTCACCCCATGTTTTGCTAGTTGAATGGCTGCAGCTTTTCCAATACCCGAATTTCCACCAGTTATTAAGCATGTTTTGCTGGCCATACTTTCACTCCTTTTACTTGGCAAAACTTCTTTAATAAAATTACATCTTCATTATTTCGAAATAACATAACTGACAATTAGTTAACATAATATTATTATTAATTATAGATGGGGAATACTTTACTATTTCACCAGCCAATGATCTGGTGTTTTTATACCAAGTGGTAACCTCGTATCACGATTTCCATTAGCGGAATTTATTTGAGCTTGTGTTAGAAAAATACATCCCGTTAAATTTGCTCCACTTAAGTTTGCATCACGTAAATCTGCACCAAGAAGGTCAGTTGCTCTCATATCAGCTTCTCTTAAATCAGCTGCAATAAGCAGTGCTCCTCTTAAATTTGCTCCTTTTAGGTTAGCTTTTCTTAACTTCGCACCTATAAAATCACTTCTTTTTTCATGTCTTTTTTGAGCTTTGTTTGCTTGTGAACGGACTAGCTCACTTACCTTTTTTAGTAACTCACTCACACCAGCTCTATGGACATGGAGATTCAACTCGAGTATAGACTTAGGATTTTGAGCAGTGAGAGCCTCCGTTTTCTCAAGCATATCTCTTAGATTTTTATAAATAGGTTTAGCTTCGGCTCGCTGTAATGCTTCTGTTAAATAACAAAGCATTTCATGAAGCTGCTGCATAATTGGAAACACATCGTACATTTCTTTCGCTATTGCTGGGTGTCCACGCCAATCTTTCCCTTTATATGTCATTTGGGAAACCTTCTGTCCTGCCCCAAAGCATTCATAAACTGTACACCCGCGATATCCTGTATTTCGTAAGTTTTTATGAATTTTACAGCGATAATCTTCTTGAAGATTTTCACATGGCGATCCACTAGCTTTATCTTTAGCAAAGTCTGCTGATTTTGCATAAGGTAAGGCCACACAACAAAGCCCAAAACAATTTACACAATCAGCGCTATATTTTTCACTAATTAGTAGTTTCGTAGACAAGAATTACACTTCCTTTTAAAAACCTCATTATATCTAAAATTACCTTGCAATAATACCATATAATAACAATTGCAGGTATAGATTATCACTAACTTGTAAATAAAAATGTTTCAGCCTCAAGGATAAATGCCTTCTTAACTTTAATACTTGAACCAATAGTAATAGCTTAATGGAACAATACTTACTAACATTATGAATCTAATATGCTTTCTTTTTTCCTTACTTTCAGAGTTGATTCTACCAAAGAAAAAATATAGCGATCCTAAAATAAATACAACATAGACTAGAATTTTTAGAAAAATATCCATTGTTCCTCCTTAACCTAAAAAAGAAAGCTATCAAATTGAGAGCTTTCTTTACATATAATTCAAGCTTAGGCCAATATAAATACATGCAGTTACGGCAATAAATCCAGAGAAAAATAACCCCTTATGTAACCTGGACCAATTTTTCATCCAGCCCCATCTCTTTTGTTCAACATCAAGCCAAAAGAAATCAATGACAATGGCTGCGATTAATATAAGATAAACAGTAAATGCCCCCATCTGCATTGGAAAACCTCCTACCATTTAGAGCTTTTTCCATTATAACATTTATTGTAATATTTTCCAAATTCTAAAGTTACCCATTCAATTACCAAACAAAAAATCCTTTTGAAACTCATTTTTTTTTTTATATAGTCTTCCCATAATCATAGTATGATAATATTGTCCATCAGATAGCAGCTTATCATTTTTTAGTATGCCTTCTACTTCAAAACCGAATTTTTTGTAAAGCTCAATTGCGGTAACATTGGTTTCTAAAACACTAAGCGTTACTTTCTTGATACCAGTAGAATCAGCCCATTTTAGAGATTCACCTAAAAGATTTCTTCCAATACCATATCCCCAAAATTCCTTTAACACACAAATTCCAAATTCCACTTTATGAGCTAATCTTTTCAACTCACTTCCCTCACATCGTGAAAAACCTACAATTTTATTATTTACTTCAACGACCAAAAAAAGGTTGCATTGCTTTTCAGTATCTTCTTTTATTAACTGTTTAAAACCAGCTTCATCTATATATGCTTCACCGGGTTCTCTGTCTAGATTTTCCGTTTCACCATCAATCCTAACTCTCAGTTCTGATAAGACGAATGCATCGTTTTCTTCTGCAGATCTTATCATATACTTCAATTGATTTTGTTCAAATTCTTGTTGCTTTATCTTCATTTTTATTTCCCTCCAATTGCTGTTAACTCATAAAATTTAAACTTGATCAATAGTTACGATTTTAAGAACTGGTCCAATCGCTAATAGTGTGAAAACCCACTCCCACCCTATAATTTATCGGGCAATGCCCACTACCACACATCCAATCCCTCCTGCAATTCCACTTGAAAGCAATGAGGAAAAGGCGATAATCCAAGGTGAAACCTCAGGTGATTAGTTGTAAAAACTAGCAGCTAAGAATGTCGGCAGCCATGTCCACATCGCATGCAATTCTCACATATGCCCGAAATACCCATAGTTTGCTAGCATTACAGGTCTTTTTTTACAACTTGATGAATAAATGTTATGGAAAAAGAAGTTTTTGTCGGAGTTATTGGTGGGCAAAAATCCATTGTTGAGTTAATTATAGCGAATTTATTTAGCCGAAATAAGGTAGTGGTTTTTTTTGAGACACATTGTGCTGTCCCGATTCTCCTTCTATCGAGACATATCATGCTTGCTTTTCACATTTTCTGTCCCAATTCCCCATGTATCGAGACACTTCTTGCTTGCTTCTCACGTTTTCTGTCCCGATTCCCCTTATATCGAGACACATCATACTTGCTTCTACCAGTTTCTGTCCCGATCCCACATGTATCGAGACATATCTTGCTTGCTTCTCACGTTTTCTGTCCCGATTCTCCTTATATCGAGACACATCTTGCTTGCTTCTCACGTTTTCTGTCCCGATTCCTCATGTATCGAGACACTTCATGCTTGTTTTCTAACAGTTTCTGTCCCGATTCTCCCTCTATCGAGACACATTATGCTTGCTTCTCACATTTTCTGTCCCGTTTCTCCTTCTATCGAGACATATCATGCTTGTTTCTACCAGTTTCTGTCCCGATTCCTCATGTATCGAGACACTTCATGCTTGCCTCTCACGTTTTCTGTCCCGATTCCCCATGTATCGAGACACTTCATACTTGTTTCAACCAGGTTCTGTCCTGTTTCTCCCTCTATCGAGACACTTCATACTTGCTTCTACCAGTTTCCGTCCCAATTCCCCATGTATCGAGACACTTCTTGCTTGCTTCTACCAGTTTCTGTCCCGATTCCCCATGTATCGAGACACTTCATACTTGCTTCCACCAGTTTCTGTCCCGATTCTCCTTCTATCGAGACACATCATGCTTGCCTCTCACGTTTTCTGTCCCGATTCCCCATGTATCGAGACACTTCTTGCTTGCTTCTACCAGTTTCTGTCCCGATTCTCCCTCTATCGAGACACTTCTTGCTTGCTTCTACCAGTTTCTGTCCCGATTCTCCTCCTATCGAGACACTTCTTGCTTGCCTCTCACGTTTTCTGTCCCGATTCTCCTTCTATCGAGACATATCATGCTTGTTTCTACCAGTTTCTGTCCCGATTCTCCCTCTATCGAGACACATTATGCTTGCTTCTACCAGTTTCTGTCCCGATTCCCCATGTATCGAGACACTTCATGTTTGCTTCAACCAGTTTCTCTCCCGATTCTCCTCCTATAGAGACACATCATGCTTGCCTCTCACGTTTTCTGTCCCGATTCCCCATGTTTCGAGACACTTCTTGCTTGCTTCTACCAGTCTCTGTCCCGATTCTCCCTCTATCGAGACACATTATGCTGTTACACCTTCGTTCTTGTCCCGATATGAAAACACCGCTTAACACAAAATAACCCAGCACCAATTTCAAGTGCATGGGTCATCTACTCTATAATTTATAACAATGCATCAGCTTCTACAATTTCCAGCGTAAGGTTTCCTGAAGATGATAAATCAATTTCGTATGGTGCTACTTCCTGGTCTTCTTCGTCACGAATGATCCGGATTTCCGGCCGTCCTACTGAATGGAAATTGTATTTAGTGACAATTCCTGTTCTTCCGTCATTTAATTTAACAGTTAGTCCTTGTGGATAGATCGCAATGCAGTCTTTAAATAACTTCAATTGATCTGTATCAAATTGCGTGCCACTTCCCGAATACAAAAGCTCCATTCCCTGGTGTGGAAGCATAGCTGGGCGATAGACTCTGTGACTTGTTACCGCGTCGAACACATCAGCCACACTTAAAATTTTTGCATAGTGATGAATTTCGTTTCCTTTCAGTCCCCTTGGATAACCCGCTCCATCAATTCTTTCATGATGCTGAAGAGCACAATGCGCAACAACATAAGGTACTTCATGTACTTTTCTTAAAATATCAAAACCTAGTTGTGAATGTGATTTCATTTGTTCAAATTCTTCTTGTGTTAATCGACCAGGCTTGTTTAGCACTTCAGGCTTTACGAAGATTTTTCCAAGGTCATGTAATAATGCTCCTAAGCCAATTTCTTCAATTTCTTTTGTTTGAAGACCGTTTTTTATTGCAAGCTGACACGAATAGATTGTTACGTTCAAGCTATGGGTATACACATGACTTTCATGTATTTTTGTGGTAGCAAGCAGATTTAGGACAGTTGGGTTTTCGGTTAAGATCGTTAAAATATCCTTGAATATACGTTGAAAATTTCTAATTGTTTTTTCCGTTTCCATCATACCCTTGACGGTAGGTTTCGTAATATTTATATCTGCAATTGTATTTAATCCATCTGTAATAACATTCGTTGCTTCATTTAATAATTCAACAGGTATAGATTCAATAATATCGATACCTTCTGATGCTGTATCTTCTATGTATACTGTATTAATATTAAGATTTTTAAGTCTGTTAATAAAGCTATCAGTAAGTTCCGTTCCTTTTGTTAGTAGAATTTTGCCATTTTCACTATAAATAGATCTTCCTAGCTTTATTCCCGATGAGCATCGCTCTAATCTAACTAAACGCATTCTTTCTTGCTCCTGTCTCACATGTAATCCTTGAAAAAGTTAAGATTAATGCGTCTTCACTATGTGTTCGGTTAACCAGCACATTAATTCTTTTCTTGATGTCTTTTTCATGTCATACTTAATGTCTCTTACTGTCGATTATAGTCAATTTTTCTTTATATTTCAATGAAAGTTCGTGATCATCATATTCAGGAAATAAAATGATAAAGTTTGTAGTTATAAATTACTATATTAAAATATCAATATGTCATTCCTACTATAAAGTTAATAGTTTATTTTGCAACTTACGATAATAACCACTACTCACTAATCCCTTCGCACCTCTTAGTATTTCATTTGAATAATGTTCAGGTGGTGCAACTTCTTCCTTCTTATTCTTAACAAGAAATGTAAGGACATTTTTATGTATGACACCATTTATCACTACATTAATAAATGCAGGGCGGTAAATGTTAGCCAATACTCCTTCTCGTTCATACAAATAATGCAAGGCTTCCTGATTTATTTCATATACTTTTCCTTCTACAAGATCATCTGCTTCTATCATATCCGCGCGACTTCCGTCATGAAAATGAACCGTAAAGGCTAAAGAAAAATTTGTGGCATGACCACAGCCTACGATATTTTCAAACAAGTGCTCTACTTTCCCTAGCTTGAATCTCTCATTATCCATACATGAACCATAAGCAAAATAAAGTAATTTAGATTTATTTGTATATAGGTGACATTTCCAGTCACCACCTTTAATCATAGGCAGATTTTCTACTTTTTTATGTATGTAACAATATACATGGGCTTGTTCTGAGTGATGATCAGTATAAATGGTTTGAGTTATTCGTTCGTATTCGTTATTGATCCCTTCTTTTTTGTAGCCCTCTAACCAGTCTAGCTTTTCTAATATAGTTTCATTTACTTGATATAACTCTCCGTATATTCTTTTTACCTTATCTGTAATCATCGCTGGATAACCTAAACCTGTATCAAAAAGAATTCCATAAGTCCAGCATTGCTTCGCAAGACACACTGCTCCATTTAGCAAATGATGATTGAATTCATGTTCACGGAGTGTACCATACACAAAAACCTTATATGTCTTTTCCATGGAAAAATGTCCTCCTCTATATACCATTCTTAATACCAATGGTATCATGAATCTTCAGAGTGAGGAGGACCATTCTTCTTTTCAAGAGTTCAACCTGTTATAATCCTCCACACGTTGACTGTTGCTTTTCATTTAATTTAGTTGGATCAGATGAAATTACAGATTCTAATCCATAACCTGTAGAGCTTATTTCTAAGTGCTCCTCTTTTCTTTTTCCTTCTATACTTAAGTTTTCACCAAAATGATCCTTTTCCAAAGTTTTCATTCCTTTCTAACTCCAAAGCACCTACCAACATGGTAGATGCTTTGGGTTCATTATTTTAGAAGTTTTGGTTTTGTGGTTGCTGTGATTTTGAAAAGACATTGTTATTTGCTGATTGATTCGGTTCTAATTTTCCCATCCCTTGCTGGATACGCATATCTTTAGGATTTGTTCCATGCATATAGGCTGGGCCTGGTTGTAATTGTGGTTTTTGTCCCATTGGCTCTGGGTGTTGGATATATTCAAAATTCGCTTGTCCATCTAGTGTTGGTCCATGTGCCCAGTTACCAGTGCTGCTGTCTTCTCCTTCAGAGAAGTTCATAAATGAGTAAGATACCTCTTGTTTCTCATACTCTTGGTTAAAGTTACTTGGTACAATCGCACCTTGTGTTTGTTCAATTTCTTCAATTGCTGCCATCCATTGGTTTTGGTGCATTGTATCACGCGCAATCAAGAATGATAACATATCTCTTACTCCAGGATCTGTTGTCATTTCGTATAAACGACAAACCTGAAGTCTACCTTGTGATTCCGCATTTAAATTAGCTCTGAAGTCTGCTAATAAGTTTCCACTTGCAATTGTATAGCGTGCTGTCCAAGGGAAGCCTACACTGTCATTTGGTTGTGCCCCAAGTCCGTTTACAATAGCGTGTTGAGGGTTCATTCCGCCTAAAACAGCTTCAACTGCAGGATCTTTTGCCCCCTGCTCTTGGTCTTGTACTGGTGCACCGTCAAGTAGTTGGGCAATCATTGTGGCGATCATTTCTACATGGGCAATTTCTTCTGTTGCAATATCCAAAATCATATCACGGTATTTTCCTTCAGCACGACAGTTCCAGCCTTGGAAAAGGTACTGCATCATAACTGACATTTCCCCATATTGTCCACCAAGGATTTCTTGTAATTTTTTTGCATATACCGGGTCTGGTTGACTTGGCTTTGCGTTATATTGCAGTTCCTTTACATGATAAAACATAAAATCTCTCCCTTTAAGAAAGTATCGTTAAATTAACTTACACTACTAGTGTGGGGATAGTAAGAAAAGATATAACGCCCAAATGTAACCAATACTTCATTAATCAATTACAATTTTCTCTATGTAAAGTTTGTTAATTTTTATCGAAATAAGAGGATTTTATATTTATTTAGCCGAATACAAACATTGCTTAGGTTTGAAATTAAAGATGAAAGCAAGGTTGTAATATGCTAAATGAATTTTTATTGAATTTACTTTTTATTTTGGTTGGAATCTTCCTTCAGCATCTTTGGTCAGAAAAAACAGGTCATCACCAAAATAAAGTTGTCATTGGTATGGCTTCTGCCATAACAATTACCCTTTGTATTCCTTTTCCCTTAGAAAGTTCATTTGTTGAGGATTTAAAGCTTATTCCTTATATAATCGGAGGGCTTTATGGCGGAATTGTTACTTCGACCATTTTATTTATTGTCATTGTTATCGTATTTACCTTCTTTTATGGTGTAACCGACACATACTTTTCCTTTTTAATTATTTATGGGGTATTAGGGTTAGTGTGTGGTTTCATGTCTTCCACTTTCTTGAATTCAACCATTTCAAAGAAGCTTGAGACGATGGTTTATGTTACTTTCGTTTTTACCATTTTTTTATTTGTGTTCACAAATAAAGAAGAAATAATCTCAATTCATACAATTATGATGTTATTCTCACCAACAGTCGCTATATTTGTTGTTGGTTATATATTTGAAAGCATTCGAGAAACAATCTCTCTAAGGCAAAAAATTATTAAAACTGAAAAATCTGAAGTAGTTAGTCAACTTGCTGCTAGTGTTTCTCATGAAGTGCGTAACCCCTTGACTGTTACAAGAGGATTTTTACAACTTGTGTTAGAAAGTGACACTATTGAGAAAGAGAAAAGAGATGAGTATATTAAGCTTGCAATTGATGAGCTTGATACTGCTTCAAACATTATTAATGATTATTTAACATTTGCAAAGCCGGCACCTGCCTATTGGGAGTTGCTTGATATAGGTATTCACCTTAAATATATTGAAGACATTATCTCCTCTTATGCGAATATGAACTCTGTAGTAATCGAATCAGATCTTGTAACATGTGTTATACAGGGCAACAAGCAACAATTTCAGCAATGTTTTTTAAACATCACCAAAAACTGTATAGAAGCTATGCCAGATGGTGGAACATTAAAAATATATACATCGATCTTAAATAAACACGTTTTAATTGAGATATCTGACACCGGAATTGGCATGTCACAAGAGCAAATCAATCGGATTGGGGAGCCTTATTTTTCAACAAAGGAAAAAGGAACAGGACTAGGCATGATGGTCGTGTTTAGTATTATAAAGGGGATGAAGGGAAGCATTTCAATTGAAAGCAAGCAAGGGGTTGGAACAAAGTTTACGATAAAATTTCCGATTGCTGTACCTAGATAGACAGTGGCGTAGTCATGTAAATTGTAATACTACGCCTAACCTGTCATTGACTACATTCGTTATTCCTCACATATGTAAACGACTTTTAGCCTCATTTATAGCCTTTTCTATAAATGCATCTTTTCCTTTTAAGTCATTTAAACTCATATTACCCGAGCGTAAACTTCCACTAATTTCATGGATATCTTCTGTAATAGATAAAGGAATTTGATCTTCTTCAATCATTTTACTTAATTCATCTGCAAGTTGTTTTTCTTGATTCATTTTGCACCACTCCTATTTTAAAGTCATTCTCCATTTTCTTTCTGATTCTCTTTGGTTGCGGTTATAAATATAATCAATTTTATCGATTACTTGAGCTCCTTTTGTCATAACCACAATGGTATAGATAACACTAAATAAAAAGCCAATAATTGAAAACCAATAGATTGTTTCGATTTGTTTTTCATTTCTGCGAACAGCTCGCAAAGCTTGTCCCCTCTTTCTATGAAATTTCATCTTGTCATAGTTTATCTAACAAGAGGGTTTCTATTCGTCATTAATATGGCATGAAGCCTTCTTGGCTAATCAATATTTGATCTGAAGAAAGTGATTGCTTTAACTTTTCTACTGCAACTTGATAGGTATCTTTTCCGTACCAAGTATCTAATTCTTCAGTTTTGTACAATTCTCTTACATTCAATCTCTCACTTCTTTTACCTTGGCTTCCATCACCTGAGTAATCATCAATAACAATTCGACTTACTAAGCTTGAAAGAATTTTTGGAAATTCATTTGTAAATGGTAGCACTGGTGCAACTGCTACTTGAACAGGCAAATTAGCCACTTTAAGCTTTGAAATAGCTTTTAATCTTGCTTGTATTGGTGGTGCCTGCGGAGTGAAGCGCTTGCGAACATCATCATCGTCTGTTTCCACTGTTATACTAATCCTTAGCTTCTCCTGCAGTTTGTGAAACAAATCTATATCTCTGGTTACTAATGGACTTCTTGTTTGTACAAATAAAAAGTCTGGTGGGTTTTCAGCCATAGCCTCAAGTAACCCCCTTGTTATTTGTTCTTTATATTCAACAGGCTGATAGGGATCAGTACTTGAAGACATGAATATTGTTACAGGCTTGTCTCTTTTTCTTAAATTCATCATTTCACGAGAGAGTTTCTCGTGAGAATCTTGTTTCACATCAACCCATGACCCCCACTCCTGCTTCCGAAACAACCCTACCGGACTTTGCCTTACATAGCAATAAGAACAACCAAATGAGCAGCCGGCATAAGGATTCAATGAATGAGTATATCCATATAAAAAACCGCTTGTGGGAGTCAAAATTTTTTTAGGTATTTTATAATCAATGATTGGTTTCATATTTCACCACAGCTTTTATAGTCTAGGGTTTATCCTTTTGCTTGATTAATCATTTCAAATTGGCTTTTCGTTAGTCCTTGTGAAATGATATCTTGAATATTATTATAATCACCTGAAATAGATCCAAAGCCTTGAACTTGTTTTTTATGACTTGTAAAGTTGTTCGGAAAATTGTTTCCTATATTCACACATGAGGCACCTTCCACTGTTCCGATATTTAAGTTGCGAATATTCATAATTGGCGCGGGAAACTTCATGCTAGACACCTCTTTCGATAGAATAATTCCTGTGCTCCCCATTTACGAAAATAGTAATTTCATTTTCCTTTTCATTTTCCTCTTTATGTTTTTCTTCCTCTTTCTTTTTTTGCTTTTCTTTCTCGTTAACAACTGTTGGATTGAAGGTTGTGCCAATATTAAGAGAGCCACTGTTTTCTTTTACATCAACAGCATCAATATTAAACACTAACTCATTTAATGTTGGTTCGTTCATTGTAAGAGTCTCAATATTAATTGTATTTCCCTTATTTTGCAAAAGAGATTCAATTCGCGTTAATTTGCTATTTATTTCCTCTATATTTTTTAACAAATCATCTATTTTGCTCATTTCCTTCAACTCAATTCGTATTTTGTAACGATTTATTCTGTATTTACATAGGTTGTTATATACCATAAGGATGGAGGGGTAACATGCCAAATTCAATCATCTTTAATACAATTGCTATTAACGCACAAGAAACAAACGCTGGTTTGTTTATCGGCCAAAATAATGCGAACGGTTGGGATTCACATAATAAAAATATCTTTTCGATTGGTTTAATTTTAGGAGCTTTTAATACATTTCCTGCGAACTATAATGTAATTTTAGATAATGATGCAATTGACACGCCTATTATGGCAAATGAAGTGATTCCGGCACCAGGAATGCAAGTGTAGGTGAACTTTTATGAGCTATTCTAGTCCATTTGTACAATTTGATGCGATTAAAGTATATGTAATTGATACGAACTCAGGAATATTTGTTGGTACAAATACACAATTAAATTGGACTTCTTCCTCAGACCGAAAAAATGGATTTGGTTCAATTTATGGCAATTTTAATAAAGCTTCTGAAAATTTCATTTTGTTTAAAGATGACGATGTAATCGATACACCTATTAACAGAAGATAAATGCTGAATAGTATTAATTGTATAAATCAATTAGTACTATTCAGTAATAAAACCTTGATCAATTATTTGATTATGCTTTGACATACCTATGTTTTTACCCACCTTGTTAAAATTACCGTCAACAGTGCCAAACCCCGCCGTTTCTTTACTATAGTGCGAAAAGTCCTTCTGTAGGTTTTTTCCCGAAAAAACACCTGAAGTTGATCCTACCTCTTGAATCTTAAGTTCACCTATTTTTATATTTACCACTGAATTGTCACCCCTAGTTATTCATTGAAAAACTCAATTGGAACAGTAACATCTTCTGATGAGGTACGACCTGAAGTTGGAATATTGATTTGAAGAATACCTTGACGGTAAGAAGCTTTTAATTGCTGATATATAGCATTAGAAGGCATTTTAATCTTCTTTCTAAAAGATCCATAAAACCTTTCTTGTTGGAGATACTCATAGTGTGGAACTTCAATATTTGGAATCTCACCTTGAATGACTAGGTATGGGTCTTGCAGGGAAATTTTTATATCTTGTTGCGTTTTTATTCCTGGTATATCCATAATAATAACCATTTCTACCTCAGACTGAAGGATATCTGCTCGAGGTCCAATTAAAGGATATGCATCCGATAGGACATCCCAAAAATCTTCCCCTAATACTTTCTGTGCTTCTTGAAAGGTATTAAAATTTTTGTTGTGTTTTTTCATTCAATTCCCTCTTTTACCTTTTATCATCATGTTTATGATGATAATTGATATTTATGTGAGCATATCAGTTATTTTTCATTTATAAGAGAAGTCACAAAAAAGAAGCCTAGGGCCTCTTTTTTAAAATTTATCTTAACAGCCTTTTTAACAGAAATCCAACTATTAATCCCGGAATAACAGCTAAAATGGGTAGCCAAACCGGACCAAATATTATTCCGAAAATTTTAAACTTAGATGAATAAATCAGTCCAACTGTAACAAAATAGCCTGCGAACACAAAAGGTAAAAAAGAGTATTTCCCTTGTTCACCAGCAGCATCTTTGTAAGCATCCCAAATACTGAAGAAATACAAACAAGGGTAAAACATAAGCCATTGATAATTTGTATTATAGATCGCTTTTTCAATTTCTCCGTGAAAACTATTTATGATAATCGTATTAAAATTTGCTTGAACATTAATAATGATTTCTAACGCAACAAGGGTAATGCCTTTAATATATTTCTTATTAAGTAGTTGCCCTAATCCAGGCAATGCAACACTCCAAAAAATTGCTTCTATTTTATTCACACACGTCTAACCCTTCTCAACATTTTCAATTAGAAAACTAAGAACACCTCACACCTGACTATTTCATCAATTCATTCCGATCAACTGCATGTGGTGGACGCTCCATCCACTTATGTTTAATCAGTAAGCTTGCCCCATTCTCTGCAAATAAACCAACCTCTCCTAATAACTTGGAATATTCTGCAGCAATATCACGTCTCGGACTTCCTGCTATAGCTGTTCCATAATTCCCCATCCCTGCAGCAGACATCATAGATACTTGAAACATCATCAATTTATCTGAAAAAGGAGGTTCTTTTGTCACTAGCACATAAGCATCCCATGGAGTTGGAGCAGGAAGATCATCATGTTTTAAATATTTACTCATAATTTCTGTATGTTTATTTGCTAATTTTTTTCCTTCCCTCATATACCTTCGCACATCTTCAGTCCGAGCAACCTGTCCGAATGCTGTTACTAAAGTGCCTCCAAGGAAATTTGTTTGTAAATTTGCATGAAAATTTGTAATCTCCATCGCCGTTAAAGGTCTTTGTTCACCAATCCAACCAGCTAAAAAGCGTTGCTTTTCAACCATGTCTACTTCTTTTAAGTAAGGTATGTAAGGTGTTCTCACTTGTAATCCTTTAGACAACATAATTTTTGTTACATCATTGAATAATTCCATTGTTGAGGAGATACAAGACATAAAATGTTCTCTTATATCATTTCGAAATGTATGTGGAAGTAAGGTACTATAAGTTACAAGTGCTCCCTTTGTCATTTGTTTCGTATAAAAAAGGAGAAATTCATCTATAAACAATTTCGGTGCTTTTATATCAACATCTTTTTCAGTAAATCCTTCAGGTAATGCATGTTCCTCTTCCTTAAAGATCTTCGTTACAACTTCAATATGCTGTTGAGCTAAATCTAATGCATGTTCTAAAACAGTTTTTATTTCATGATCCTCGACATGAGCTAAAAAATATTTATACACACAAACAAACATACTATCTGATACATAGTTAGTCCAAAGTCCTCCAATTTCAGAAGCTGTTAACCGCAAATGATGTGACTCCATTCTAAAAACCTCCGTTTCTAATAACTATTCGTAGTTTAACCAGCCATGTAAAAAGTATTTACTTTGCAGAAAAAGTGAAATATGTAAAAAGATAAGCCATAAAAAATGGCTTACCTTTTTTCTTATCGTGATTCTTTTTCGTAACCTTCTCTTTTCACTTCAACATCTTTACCGTTTACATCATCAATAACAGGGTGTATTTCACCTTCCATATATGCATCAGAAGCTTGTTCATGAGTTGTCGCTATTCCAGCAGATAATGTATCAGTTGCTTGATAGTCTTTCACATCATAAATCTTCCCTGCAAGATCTTTAGTGTTTTCGTTTGCTTTATTAACCGTCATTCCTAAACACTCCTTCATTATAAATCTTTATGAGCGATTTTCTTTTTTTGATATATCATGATTTGGATTTGTTTGGTTTCCTGTTGATGCTTCATAGCCAACATTATAGGTAACGTCTTGTTGTTCTTGTAATGCTTGCGGCATTTTGTATTGATCGGCATCTTGTTGAAACTGTTTATTGTTTTCTTTCATGATGATCTCCTTTTCCTCTTAGCTCTTTTAAGAAACACTTTCTATAAGACCTTCAAAACTCATTATGTCCAATGCAAAAAAATCCATGTACAAAATTAAACTACCTATTTTTCATATACGTCTCAATGTTAAATTGATAGCTTAAACATCAAAAAAAGAGCAGAACTGCTCTTTTTTTGTATATGTAAATCAAACTTCCTATGACTTAAACTGATCATCAGGATGTAAATTATTTTGCATATATTCCTGAACGTTCTTAATTTGATCAACAGTTGCAAGTTCTGTTTTATACCATCCTTTTTCATCCATTAACTGATATAACTCATAATGATTTTTGGATGCAGTATCAAAACATTCGGTATAGATATCCCGAAGTTCCTTATGAGTAGTTTCCAACATCGTACTGCTTAAGCTTCGGCATCTTCCTTTTTCTAGCTCCAAACAAAGTTGTACCATTTCACGATCCGTTAATCCTCGTCCTTCTATATTGTTAGGCATTGTAAAATCTCCTTTATTGCATCATTTTTGATTGATTAAAGTATTGTGATAAGTCTGCAACTTTTAGCTGATGTTGCTCTGCCATTTGCTCTAATGACTTTTTTAAGTTTTCATCTTCACAAAGAGAAGCACACCAGTTCATTGTTTTTGCTGTAATTTCTTCCGCTCTAATTTCATCTTCTATAAAAGATAATTCCTTCATTGTTAGCTGTTTCATGTATAGTCACTCCTACTTTAAAGTCCTTCTCTTACGTTAGTATTTATCTTTATTTTTATTATTATCCATAATGATGTGAATTTGGATGCAATTTCTAACATAAGGGATATCAATATTGATGATATTAAGAGGGCAAAGATTGGAGGAAAAAATAAGTGAACCATTTAAAAGCTCTGGCGATAAAATCTGTTGTGTCATTTCTTTTACTTTTTGTGGTGCTTGGCTTGCTATTTCAATATTCCTTTTCAGTTATATTAGGACTTACCCTAATTTTAGGCTTGGTATCTTATATATTAGGAGATTTAATGCTTTTACCGAGAACTTCAAACTTCACAGCAACAATTTCTGATTTTGCCATTGCAATGTTACTTACATGGTTTTACCTAGCGACAATCACGACCTATGCGACTAATGTGTTTATTGCATCACTTATCACAGCAATTGGAGTTGCTTTATTTGAGAGCGTCTTCCATCGATATATGAGAAAAAACGTTCTATATGAAAAAGAAAGCCGTGTGAACATAGGAAATCTACGTTACAATACTGAAGTATCAGAAGAAATTTCCCCAGATTATCAAAAATTAAAGGAAGATTAAAACCTAATCGAAATGATTAGGTTTTTTGCATCATATACAGGCAACACAATTTCAGTTCTGCATACATTACAATGAAGCATGAACGTTAGGGGGATTTACTAAATGTTTGCAGAAAACCGGATAAATGTAGGAAAGTATCAGATGAACGTTCGTCATTATCATCACGAAAACTGTAAAGAAGTAGTTGTACTTATACATGGAATTCCAACTAATTCTCATTTATGGGATCGCGTTATTCCCTATTTAAAGAAAAATTACTCCGTACTCGCTGTTGAACTTATAGGCTATGGGAAATCAGATCGTGGACCTTATGAAGACCTAACTCTTCCAAAACAGGCTACTTATATTCTTCGTGCGCTTGATCAACTGCATATTCCCTCAGCACACTTTGTTGGCCATGATCTTGGAGGAGGAATTGTTCAAATCTTGGCTGTCACTCATCCTGAGCGCGTAAAAAGTATTGTTGTCATTGATGGCGTCTGCTTCTCAAATTGGCCTCTTCCAAAAGTAGTATCCATTCGTTATCCTGTTGCTGAAGAGTTTTTCCCTTCACCATTATTTATTGAAAGAATGTTAAGAGAAGGCGTTTATTATCCTTCTATGTTAACTCCGGAATTACTTAAAATGTTTATTCTTCCGTTTGATACACCAACTGGACCAACAGAGCTTCAACAAGCTTCACTTGCATTAGACCATCATCAAACAGAAAATCTTGTTCCTTATTTACCACATATTAAATGTCCTGCTACATTTTTATGGGGACAACATGACCGATATTTGGTACCATACTGGGGATTCTTACTACACAAAACTGTTCCAAATTCAACATTTAAACTTATCCCAAATGCCAGTCACTATTCAATGATTGACCAACCTAGTATTGTTTCAAAGGAACTATTGCTGCATCTTTCACGTGCTTCCTTAGGGTATCCTAGAGAGTTAGAAGCCTAGCATAAAGTGAGTAAAACGTGGACCACTTGATTCAGGAGTTGGATTAAGAGAAACTCTTGGATCTCTCTGGTCTATTATGATGAATTTAATTATTACCAAGTAAATTTTGATCTAAAACTTCAGGATCAACACCATTTGTTATACTCTGACCATTCATAACTAATTGAAAGTCCCCAACTCCCCCACCACCTGATCCTGTTATGGCTTTTTCGATGCTTTTAGGTGAAATGCAATACGAATCACCAAAATTAATCACTCCACCACTAACACTATCAATTTTTAAATTTTTAATAATACATGGCATTTAGCTAGCCTCCTCTCATTAAAGCTTTTACGCTATTGTATGGAGTTTATGTATAATGTTGTGGACACGTCCCTATTCAATGAAAAGATAGACGAAGTTTTTCATACATGAAATGGTTACTTTACACAAAGCATAAGGTGAAGCAAATATTCCGCAAAAATGGAGGGTATATCATTGAAAAATGTTCGTTACTTAATACAAGATGAATTTCAAGCAAACCAAGTTGCAGAAGATCTCAAAGTACAACTTGATATAAACAGAATGGAAACGATTCAAATCACAAGTGTAGAAAGTCGCAATGAGGTAATTGTACAAATTCCTGAAGCAAATGACTCAGTAGAAGAGGTTTTATCAGGCTTTATGAGGGGTTATCAAAAAGGAATGATTCTTGAATAAAAGAAAACTTGGCTTATTGCCTAGTCCCTTTGGTGTCAGCGTAATTTTCCTTATATTTGCCGAAATAATAAAAAAGGTTGCCAGGGCAACCTTTTTTCTACTTCTTAGCACCAAGCTGCTCCTACAATGATAAGAAGAATAAATAAAACAACAATCAACACAAATGGATTTACTCCTGGAGATGCAACTGGTGCATATCCATATCCACATCCATAGTTACAACCAAAGCCCATGTCATTTCCTCCTTTTCATTTACTAAACCATATCTTTTTGTAGATACTGTTTTACTTATACATATGTTAGAAGGCTTATTTACGTAATAGATATATACCTAATATGACTTATAAATTCAATAAAAAACAGCCCATAAAATGGACTGTTAACCTCTAAAATTCTGGTAAAGAATCTAAGTTATTACTTTTATCACCATCAGGCTCGCTACGAAGAATGTCACGCCCATACTTATGAAAAACATCAACATGTGCTAGCTTACCGCCTTTTGCCTCTGAAAGTGCTTGCATATAGTCTAACTGTCTACCCGATTCTGTTTGAAATGCAATTAAATCGCCATCATCGTTTTTTCTTACTGCAATGATTTTCTCTTGATTCATCTTCATATCATTTGATATTTCAACATTCATTTCCTCTAGATCTGCTTGATTTTTGTATTGATTAAACACTTGTTCGAAACGATCCATCACATTATCACCTCATGTTTCTTATTTCCATTTGAAGTGATTTTATTCTTGCTACTACATTTTTTCTACATTCACACGACCTGAAAAGAACACTGCACCTCCACCCATATCAGCAATACGATCTGGAGTTAACGCATTCACCATATGGTTTTTGCCTTTCATATCTGACCATAATCCTTGGCTCACAACAACACCTGGTAAAACTTGTTCACCAACTGAAGCAGGTAATTCACATTCGCCTCGCTGATTCCAAATTCGCACAGTATCACCATCATTTATACCAAGTCTTTCTGCATCAAGAGAATTCATGAAAAGTTTTGATGTTTTTTCGAGCTTCATATGTTTATCTTGATGAGAAAATGTAGAGTTTAAGAAATTATGATTTGGTCCAGGGACAAATAAAAACGGAAAATCACTTTCTTCAAAAATCGGGATATAAGTAGGTAAAGGTGGATAACCCTCTTCCTCCATCTGATGAGAATATAATTCGATCTTTCCTGAAGGTGTTTTTAAATTATCTAACAAATGACTAGTTCTATTTGCTTTTATATAACTGTGTTTCTTTAATTTTTCATAGGTTACATGCTCTAAGTAAGGATTGTTTGTTTGATTTAACGATTGTTTAATTAATTCCACATCATCGTCCTTAAAATCCGATTCATCGAATTCCATCGCTTTCGCAAGCATTCGAAAAACATCAGTATTCGATTTACTTTCACCAATAGGACGGATAACTGGCTCCTGCAGATGTATGTAATGATGCCAATAGGACGTATAAAAATCAATGTTCTCAAAGGCAGAAGTAGCTGGTAAAACAATGTCAGCATACATAGCAGTTTCTGTTATAAACAAATCATGAACAACCGTAAACAAATCTTCTCTTTCTAATCCCTTTCTTACCTTGTTCACATCTGGTGCAACAACAGCTGGATTCGTGCCATATACAAACAATGACTGAACAGGGGAATTCATGTCTAATAGTGCTTTTCCTAATTGATTCATATTAATTGTTCTCGTTTGTTGCTTTAATAAATCAGGTCGTTGCAATGAATTCGTGTTAAAAGCTAAAAATGCTGAATTTCCTTTAATGGCACCGCCACCCTTTACTAACCACTGACCTGTTAAAGCAGGTAAACAAGCAATCGTACGAACTATCATTCCACCATTATCATGATGTTGTAGACCATTTCCAATTCGAATCATCGATGGAGAGATTTCCCCATACATTCGGGCTAATGAATAAATTTCTTCTTCAGGAACTCCTGTTATGCTCGAAACAAGTTTGGGTTCATATGATTGCACATGTTCCTCTAATTCTTTAAAGCCAATAGTATATCGTTCTAAAAATGATCGGTCTACTAGATTTTCTTTATAAAGAATATGCATAATTCCTAGCGCTAGTGCTCCATCTGTTCCTGGTAATATAGGAATAAACCAATCTGCCATTTTCCCAGTTTGATTTTTATGAACATCAATCACAATGATTTTAGCACCGTTTTTCCTTGCTTTCTGAGCAATCATCATTTGGTGCATGTTCGTACTAACTGCATTGATTCCCCACATAATAAATAACTTAGTATCTGTCATGTCTTCAGGATCAGTTCCATAGCTGCCACCCATTGTATAACGATAGCCCTTTGAACCAGCTACTGAACATATCGTTCTGTCAAGCTGACTTGCACCAAGTCGATTGAAAAAACGTCGATCCATTCCCTCTGAATTAATTCTTCCCATATTTCCGTAAAAACTATATGGTAAAATGGATTCAGCTCCCGCGTCAGAAATGATATTTTTCCACCTGGTAGCAATCGTATCAATGGCTTCCTTCCAGGTGATGGGCTCGAAACAACCTTCTCCTTTTTTACCTACTCGTTTGAGAGGAGATTGAAGTCTATTAGCATCATAGATTCTCTCTCCCATATGGCGAACTTTATTACAAATGGCGCCTTTTGTTACTGGATGGTCAGGATCTCCTTCAATTTTCGTGATTCGACCGTCTTTTTTATGAAGAAGCAATCCGCACTGATCTGGACAATCAAGTGAGCAAACAGAAGGCACAATCCCATTTTCTATGTTTTTATATGACTCCATATCTTCAATCCTTTCAAATATAAAAAATTGTTAATTTGATTAGAACAGAATCTTCTGAAATGATTAGAAAGATTAAACATGATTTGTAAAAGTGATGGCACCCCAATGCTTTGCGGTTATTTTTGTTTTTCTTTTCCATCCTTTGTTTTGAAGCTCTTTTGCAAGTAACCGATTAAAAAAGCCATGTCCTATTAAAACAACATTTTGATGTTTAGTTGTAAGTTCCATGATTTTATTTGCTGCTAATTCTGCTCGTTGTTTAGCACTTTTATAGGATTCACAGTTAGCAGAATAGCCACTAAACCACAAAATTCTAAGCAAAACGGCCCATGTATCTGAAGATAGTTTAATGCTTGGGAAACTTTTAGTTGTTACAGGTAATTCTAATTCACGAAATAGACTGCTTGATATTGCTTTGACATTTTTTCTTAAAAGGTACGCTGAATCTATCGATCTTTTTAAATCACTAGTGATAACAAGATTTGCTTCGTTCATTTTCTTTACAGCTTCTTGTGGATAATGAGTTTCTTCAACCACTCCACGAGAATTATATTGGTTTACCCAATCTAAAAATTCTTGGAATGTAATACTTTTTTTAGCATCTAACTGAGAACGTCCATGCCTAATTAATGTAATCTCCATTCCTTACTTACCAAATGCAAAAGTTAATTCTGTATCACAAGCGACTTTCCCATCCACTGAAGCAATTCCTCTTCCTTTCCCGATCGAACCTTTTACACGGGTAATTTCTATTTCTAGCTTTAATTGATCTCCTGGTTTTACTTGATGTTTAAACCGGCAGTTATTAATTCCCGCTAATAGCCCCAACCGGCCTTCGTTTCCTGCTTTCATTAACATGGCAACCGCACTCATTTGCGCTAATGCTTCTACTATTAATACACCCGGCATTACTGGATATTCAGGAAAATGTCCCATGAAAAACGGTTCATTTACTGTAACATTTTTCATTCCAACCGCCCTCTTCCCTTCTTCAATCTCTATCACTTTATCTATTAATAAAAAAGGATAACGATGTTGTATAATCTCTTTAATTTTATTACTATCTAACATTGTATTCCTCCTCACAATCTTCTTATGTTATATTTTACCATTTGTTATTAGAACTTGGTACTAAATACTGACGCAAAAAAACTCAGTGTTTCTTCTATACACTGAGTTTTCTATATTATAAGTGACATTCCAGGAGCATCTAGCTCTCTTTCTTCAAATCCTAATTTCTTGTAAAACTGCTGCTTTCCTTTTGCAGAAAAAAGCTGAACAGATTGTATACCAGAGTCTTTACATTTTTGTAAAAGCGCTTCAATTATTTTTTTACCTAAGCCTTGTTTTTGATAAGAAGGATCAACCATTACATCACAAATTAATGCTTGATAAACTCCATCAGAGATCATTCTTCCAAATGCAATTAGTTGCTCTTGGTCATAAATGGATATGTGATACCAGCTATTTTCAGCTGCTTGATATAATTGTTCTCTTGTATACGTACCTTTTTTACTTTTTATTAATCCACTTGCTTCATGCAAAGAAACAAATTGTTCAAAGGAAGGAAGTTGATCGGAAAATTGATGGCCCATTCTATTCACCTTCTACATTCAATGTATCGTTATGTAACTATACATATATTTATACAACAACTTGAATAAAAATTCAACTAAAAACAAAAATATTTTACTTACAAAAAATAAGACGAGTTTCCCCGTCTATTTAATGTTTTTTATTTATCGTCCTCTTGGTAATCATCTCGGTCTTCTTCAACGTCTACAACTGGTCTTCTTCCCCAGAACATGCCCCAAGGATCTCTTCTTCTTTCATAACGATCATCTTCTCTGTGGTCATCATGTCTGTCACGATCCTCAACCACTTTTACTTCTTTCGCGTGGATAACTAATGTATCAACCTTAATCACTTGTTCTTTTCTTTTAGACATTTTCCCCACTCCTTTACCCCTATAGTCGTTATATTTTATTCAATAAAGGAGTAAGCGTTATAGGCATTTTTTTCATTTTCCTTACATATTTGAATATAATAGTGATTAATTTAACATCCCTACAACATGAACGTTTTTCTTATTATTGATTGCTTTTATAATACCGTTGCAAATTTCTTCATGTGTCAACCATCGTTTTCCATCGCCTTGCTTCATATATCCCAGTTTCACTTGACTATAAAAACAGTGATTAGGAATCGTCAGTTCTGTCTTAATTTTATCTAAGTTCGAGCGGCTGCCAAGTACATGGACAAATCTAGATGATTCAGATGTACTCGGTATCTGTTTTATAATTGATTGAACGGCATGCTCAGCATATGAATGAATCCAAGCTACAATTAAATGAATGGTCTTGTTTTCTTGGATGATTTCATCTATTTTCTTATTCAAGCTTTGCTCATTTGAATAGTCAAGAAATACGGGTATAAGATTTTTGTTGTTATTTGATTTTTTTAATAAATTGTTCATTTTCTCAGTACTTCTTCCGACTACATAAACAAGATAGCCAGTTTCAGCTAACAGAATTGAAAGGTCTGTTAACATTCCAGAACCACCTATAACCAAAGCACACTTCATGCTAATCCCTCCGTTGCAATCAAACTGCTACTCACAGTATATTACAGCTACCTCCCTCACTTTATTGATTCCATCCCATAAATTACCCGGACCATCATATACTAACGTAATCGGACCATCGTAATCACTGTTTGCTACAATTTGTAATGACGTTTCAAATTCTCCTTTATCTATTAAACCATTAATATCATAATTCGCTTTTGCATGTATAGACTCAGCTAAAGGAACTAAAGCTTCAATTGAGTCAAATTTAACTCCTTGTTCAAAGTTTCCAAAATCAACCGTTAATCCTAATTTCTTATCGAATGAACTAATAAGTTTCTCACAATTTTCTTTAGTTGATGTAAGCGATTTAAAATTTTCCGTTACAACACGAACACCTTTTGGTTCAGCATAATCAAGTAATTGTTGAAAACTTTCGATTGATCGTTCGAATGCTGCCGTATCACTCGGATTTGCTTCTCCAGCAATCACCCGAATACTTTTTGCTCCTACCTTCTCAGCGATATCAATCCATTTTTTTATATATTTTATGTCAGATTTTCTTCGTTCATCATCTGGAGAACTAATATCACCATAATCCAATAATAAGCAATGAAAGGTTATTCCTGATTTTTCAAAAGCATTTCTCAATTCTACAAGGTATTCATTTTCGGTATTTTGAAAATGAAAATGGCAAACTTCAAGTGATTTAAACCCCTGTTTTTCCAATATAGATGGTAATCCCAATAATGTAGTATTTTCCGGTTGTTGTTCTATACGTGTTTTTTGTGTTTTCTCTATATCATCCCAGTATGTCCAGCGTAATGGACCAAGCTCTCGATGAAGACTCCAGGTTGTTAAAGATAAATGAGACATAATAAAACTCCTCCTAGTTGTTTTTAATTGATATTCCACATATCTTCCTTTTTTTCCTCTATTAAATATATTAAAAGGCGTGTAAAGGTCATACATCCTTTACACGCCATACAGTTTTATTAAAATTTATTTTGATACTCACTAATTGCGTTATATTCGTTTTCAAGTAATCTCGGTAAGCGAATAAAGATTGGCATGAGTTCGCGATAAGCAGCAGTTGCTTCTTTATTCGGCTGATGTGAATGAAGTGATCCTACCATTTTTTCCACTTCACTTAAAGACTCAATTTCTCCAAGACCATATTTTCCTAACACAATTGCACCTAAACATGAGCTCTCAAAACTTTCTGGAATTGTAACTTCTTGGTCAAAAACATCGGCTAGCATTTGTCGCCAAAACACTGACCGAGCAAACCCTCCTGTTGCTTGTACACGAGTCGGAGTTCCGATTAATTCCTCAAGAGCAAGCAGAACACTGTATAAATTCATCATAATACCTTCTAGGACTGCACGAATCATATGCTCTTTTTTATGATGCAAGCCTAAACCAAAGAATGAACCACGTGCATTTGCATTCCAAAGAGGAGCTCGCTCTCCTGCCATATATGGATGGAAAATTAATCCGTTTGATCCAGGAGCAACTGTAGCCGCAATTTCTGTTAACACATCATAAGGATCTTTCCCTAGCCTTTTAGCTGTTTCTACCTCTGCGTTTGCTAATTCATCTCTCACCCATCGAAAAATCATGCCACCATTATTCACAGGTCCACCAATTACCCAGTGCTTATCTGTTAGCGCATAGCAGAAGATCCTTCCTTTTGGATCTGTTACAGGGCGATCTGTTACAGCACGAATAGCCCCACTTGTTCCAATTGTTACTGCTACAACACCTGGCTCAATGGCATTCACTCCAAGATTGGAAAGCACCCCGTCACTTGCTCCAACAATAAATGGAGTATCAACAGGTAATCCCGTAAACCTTGAAAATTCCGGATCTAAGCCTCTAATACTGTCAGTTGTACTTACTGGTTTTGATAATTGTCCTCTTTTTACACCAACAATCTCAAGTGCTTCATCATCCCAATCCAGCTTTTCAAGGTTAAACATCCCGGTTGCAGAAGCAATTGAATAATCAATCACATATTCTCCAAATAATCGATAAAAAACATACTCTTTAATCGAAATGAACTTGTTTTCTTGTGCAAAATACTCTTTATGTTCAGTATTTAACCAAAGCAGCTTAACTAAAGGTGACATTGGGTGAATCGGTGTGCCTGTACGTAAGTAGATTTCATGTCCATTATGTTCTTGTTTTAATTTATCAGCATATTCTGCACTGCGGTTATCAGCCCATGTAATGGACTTTGTTATCGGTTGTCCTTCTCCATCAACAACTATTAAACTATGCATGGCAGAACTAAAGGATACAAAGCGAACTTGCTCACCTGAAACATTTGCTTCTAACAAACTGCTTTTCATAACTGTAAGAACAGCTTGAAAAATTTCTTCTGGATCTTGTTCAGCTGTTGCTGGTGTAGGTGTGTAAAGGGGATACTCAACACCAAATCGACTAACAGCCTTTCCTTCTTCATTAAAAAGTACAGCTTTTGTGCTTGTTGTACCAATGTCAACGCCCATCATATAATTACCCATAGCAATATCCTCCTAAATGAGAGAAAAGGGAAAACCGGTATGGTCGTCCCTTATGTCCCTTATCCTTTATTATCCAATAAACACTCCTAAAATTAACGCTACTGTTACACCAACTAAACCAATTAATGTTTCCATAACAGTCCAAGATTTTAATGTGTCTTTTACGCTAATACCAAAATAACGTCCTACTAACCAGAAACCTGAATCGTTTACATGTGATAGTACAGTTGCACCAGATGCAATCGCGATAACAAGTAATCCAAGTACAGGTCCTTGTAATCCTAAGATTTCGATAAGTGGAGCCATTAATCCTGCTGCTGTAACCATTGAAACGGTTGCAGAACCTTGGGCAACACGAACTGCTGCTGCAATTAAAAACGCTAACAAAATTGGTGGTAGAGCAGAACCTGCCATCATATCACCAAGAACTTGACCTACACCTGAATCAATTAAGATTTGCTTAAATACCCCACCAGCACCTGTTACTAAGATAATAATACCCGCTGGTTCTAATGCTTTTGTCGCGATATCTTGTACTTCTTGGCGAGAATATCCACGTTTTGTTCCTAAGAAGACAAAAGTTAGGATCGTTGCAATTGTTAATGCTACGAAAGGATGTCCTAGGAATGTAAGAATCGAACGTACAATATTTCCTTCTTCTAATAATACTCCTGAAACCGTATTGAGTAAAATCAATACAAGTGGAATCATAATTAATGAAGCAATTAATTTAAAGCTAGGTAACTCTTTGTCATACTCAATTTCTTCTAAGTTCATATAATCCGGAACAACAACATGTAATTTTTTCGAAATATATTTTGCAAAAAGTGGTCCAGCAATGATCATCGCAGGAATACCTGCAATCGTACCGAATAAGATAACCCAACCAAGATCAGCACCGATTAAATCAGCAACAGCAATAGGACCTGGTGTTGGAGGAATAAAGCTATGTGTTACTGCTAGTCCTGCTAACAATGGTATACCATAGTATAATAAAGATTTTCCTGTTTTCTTTGCTAAACCATAAACAATTGGTACTAAAATGATAAATCCAACATCAAAGAATACCGGGATCGCTACAAGGAATCCTGTTACACCTAACGCCCATTGTGATTTATCTTCACCAAATTTCTTAACAAGTGTTTGTGCTAAACGCTCTGCTCCACCTGAAACTTCAAGCATTTGCCCAAACATTGCACCTAAACCAACAACGACTGCAACGAATCCAAGGGTTCCACCCATACCGTTTTGCATCGAGGTCACAACTTCATTTAAAGGCATTCCTGCTAAAATACCTACGATTAAACTGACTAATAATAACGCAACGAATGCGTGTAATTTGGTACGAATAACTAAAAATAACAATAGAAAAATTCCTGCTAATGCCACTAAAATTAACATTTGATCTGACATCTAGAACACTACCTTCCTTACTTTTATGGGGTAAGAAGAAAGCGCTGTTTTTAAAACGCTGTCTTCTTAGTCTTCCTAATTATTGAAAAAAATTCATTTTTTCTCTACAGCATGTCCGCCAAATTCATTACGAAGTGCCGCGACAACCTTACCTGTAAACGTATCATCTTCAAGCGAACGATATCTCATCATTAATGCCATCGTAATAACAGGTGCAGCAGTTTGAAGATCAAGTGCCGTTTCTACCGTCCACTTCCCTTCACCTGATGAATGCATGATTCCTTTGATTCCATCAAGCTTTTCATCTTTAGAAAATGCATTTTCCGTTAACTCCATTAACCAAGAACGGATAACAGATCCATTGTTCCAAACTCTTGCGACTTTTTCGTAATCATACTCAAATGGACTTTTATCAAGAAGATCAAATCCTTCCGCAATCGCTTGCATCATTCCGTATTCTATTCCGTTATGAACCATTTTCAGAAAATGACCACTTCCTGCTTTCCCAGAATAAAGGTAACCGTTCTCAACCGTTATGTCTTTGAAAACCGGTTCAATTTCTTTGAAAACCTCTTCATTTCCACCTATCATTGTGCAAGCTCCATTACGAGCACCATCTACGCCACCACTTGTTCCACAATCAAAGAAATAAATTCCGTTCGTTTCACACTCTTCATTTCTTCTTAATGAGTCTTTGTAGTGGGCGTTACCACCATCTATTATTCGATCTCCCTCTTCTAAATAGGGAAGCAATTGTTCAAAAACAGATTGTGTTGCCTCTCCAGCTGGAACCATCATCCAAACGGTTCTTGGCTTTGATAGTTTACGAACCAGCTCTTGAATTGAATTCGCTGTTTGTATTCCCATTGAGGAAATTTTTTTCATAGATTCTTCATTAACATCAAAGGCTACAACATCATACTCTTTATCTACTAAATTAAGAGATAACTGATATCCCATCTTTCCTAAGCCTATCATTCCTATTTGCATGTGTATTTCTCCTAACTGTTTACGGAATAAATTTTCTTGATATCTTTATTATATGAAAAAAAATTCTTTTTGCAAGCGATTCCAGAAAAATATTTTTTCTTTTTGTGAAATTTAGTATAATAAAAGAAAGCCCTACCAGGAGGGAAGATCTATGAAAAAAGCTCAGGAGCCTTGTTTAGTCACGATTCGCAAGCTCTATCCAAAGTTCAGTGTAACGGAAAGAAAAATTGCCGATTTTATTTTAAAAAACCCAAATAAAATTATTCATTCATCCATTAATCAATTAGCAGAAGATTTAGAGGTTGCCGATTCAACTGTTTTTCGCTTTTGTAAACGACTTGGTTATAAAGGATATCAAGCGATGAAAATAGCCCTTGCATCCGAAGTTGTCTCCCCTATTCAGGATATTCATGAAAAAGTAACAGAAGGTGACACGGTTGATACAGTGGCTTCAAAAGTATTTCGATCAAATATAAAGACGATTGAAGATTCATTATCTGTATTAAATGAGGAACATTTACAAGCAGCTGTTGATTGCATGATTAGTGCAAATTCAATTGAATTTTTTGGAAGTGGCGGTTCAAGCATTATCGCCCTTGATGCCTATCACAAACTGGTGCGAACAGGCTTAAAGGTTCACTCTGTTATTGATACACACTTCCAGCTAATGGCAGCATCGCAAATGACGGAAAAAGACTGCGCCGTTTTTATATCTCATTCAGGTTCTTCGAAAGATATTCTTCATATCTTGAATGTTGTAAAATCCACAGGAGCGAAAATGATCGCAATTACCAATTATGCTAAGTCTCCGTTAAGTGCAGCTGTTGATATTCCTCTCTATACAGTGTCTGAGGAAACCGAATATCGTTCAGAAGCTTTATCATCTCGAATCGCACAACTAACGCTAATTGATGTTCTTTATGTGAATATTTTATTAAAACGTGGCAATGAAGGAAAAGAAGCATTAAAGAAAATGCGTGAGGCTATTCTAGTGAAGAGAATTTAGCTTTGATTATTCGTAGAAATAAAAAACAGAGAAGGACGCACAAACGTCTTCTCTGTTTTTTATTATAAAGCAGAAAATTCCTCAACAAGTTCCTTGAATTTCTTTAATGAGTTTTCAATCGGATATGGTGCAGTTAAATCCACACCGGTACTCTTTAATAATTCCAATGGATAATCAGCACTTCCACTTTTTAAAAATTCCAAGTAAGAATGTAATGTTTTTTCATCACCTTCTAAAATTTTTGTAGCAAGGTGAATGGCTGAAGCAAAGCCTGTCGCATATTTATACACATAAAAAGGACGGTAGAAATGTGGAATTCTTGACCAGCCGTATTTTACCTCTTCATCAAACACAACATCATCTCCGTAATATTCACGGAACAACCCCTCATATGTTGTATTAAAGACTTCTACATTTAGTGGCATTCCCTTCTCTGCCATTTCATGTGTTTTCATTTCAAATTCTGCAAACATTACTTGTGTAAAAAATGTTCCTTTAAATTGATCAATAAAATGATTAACCAGATGCTTTCGTATATCTGGATTTTCTTCTTTATCTAAAAGGTAGTTAATTAATAGTACTTCGTTAACAGTAGAAGCAACTTCTGCAACAAATATGCTGTACCGGGCTGTGATTTGTGGTTGATGTAACGAGCTAAGTTTGCTGTGAACACCATGACCGCATTCATGAACCAAAGTAAACAAACTGTCCAAATTGTCTTGATGATTTAAAAGAATATACGGATGAACTCCATAAACTCCAAGGTTATATGCACCCGAGCGCTTACCTGGTGTTTCCCTCACATCAAGATATCGGTGTTCCTTAAATTCCTTTAGTGTTTTGATGTAATCTTCCCCTAATGGTGAAAGAGCTTCACACATGATTTCATATGCCTTTTCATATGAAATTTCTTGCTTTACACCACTTACTAATGGAACACTTAAATCATATTGTCTAAGTTCATCAAGTTGTAATTTTTGCTTACGTAGCCTAGAGTATTGATGCAAAGAAGAGATATTTTGCTTCGTTGTTTCTATAAGATTTTCATATACTTCTCTAGGAACATTATCACCAAATAACGCTTTCTCTAAAGCAGAAGGATAGTTTCGTAACTTTGCCATTGTGACATTGTTTTTAATAGCTGATGACAGAGTTGAAGCGATAGAATTTTTGAGTTGCAGATATGGTTTATAATATGCTTTGTATGCTTCTTTACGTTTTTCTCGATTTTCATCCTCGATTAATTTTGCATACATGCCTCTTGTTAACTCAACTTTTTCACCATCATCGCTTGTTACTTCTCCAAACTTGATATCAGCATTGTTCATCATGCCAAATGTATGACTTGGTGAAGATAGAGCTTCACCAAGCTTTGAAATCACTTCTTCTTGCTCTTTACTTAATACATGCTTTTTGTACCGAAAAGCTTCCCATAAGTCTTCCTCAAAATACTCAAGCTTTTGTTCTAATGTTATGTATTCTTTTAATGTTTCTTCTTTTAAGCTCAAAAGAAATGGCATAAAAAAAGAAGTTGATGAGCCAGCTTTTATACTCAGTTGTTTAGCACGTTCTAGCAGCGATTGTGAACTTGTTTCCCGTGTATCTTCATCCACCTTTAACATCGCATAAGCATAAAGCTTGTTAAAGGTAAAAGACATTTCTTCCTTTTTCTTTAAAAATGAGTAAAGTGATGGGCCGTCATGAATGTTTCCGTCAAATTGCTTTAATTCATCTACTTTTTCATTAATTGTACTGTAGTCTTTCTCCCAATCTTTCAGGTCTGAATAAAGGTCATCTAAATTCCATTTTTCCTCAATCGGAACATCTTTTCTCGAAGTATATGTTGACATGAAAACTCCCCTTTCCAAAAGGTACCTTTACTACTATATTCTACGTCCCTTGTTTTTACCCTTTTCCCTATTAATTTTGCTCAGTACGCTGCTTTCCTTCGTCAGTTACAGCAAATTTACGTGACATCTTTTTTATCTTTTCAGCCTTACGGAACCGTAAAGCTGACCAATCGTCATCTATGGCTATTTGCCGAACCGGTTCATATCCCTCGGCAGCTAATAAGCCACCAACTGTTTCACGGCTGCAGTCAGAACCCTTATATGTTTTGGATGATTTTTTAGGGTAACAAATCCAGAATAAACCATCTTCCTTAACAGCTTGTACTGATTCTTGTGCGAGCGACTTCAACTGATCATTTGCTGTACCAAAAATTTGGACAAAATCATATTCATGGCCTTTGCTTTCGTTATGTACTTCTCCTGTAAAAGATGAAATTACATCATTGTAGGAATTAGGATGATGAACAATGAGAACTGGTTGTCCACTATCTTTAAATTGTAGTTTTTTCAGTAATGGATTACTTTCTGCCATGTGAGGTCACTCCATTCTATATTTGCATTATCCTATATATATCACTTTACCCGAAAGATATGCAATGCATAGATATAGACTGACTATTGGATAAACTTCAGGTGGTGCTAGCCTGAAGTAGCACCACCCTTATATGATTAACTAGATTTTAACCATTTAATAAAACCTACTTTTCCTTGCCCTTCACAAACGGAACAAGCTGTTGATCCTTCTCCACTACAGGTAATACATACTCGATTTCCAAGTTTATACCCTTCACCACAACAGTCTTTGCAATTGAAATGTTTACTACCATTACAGTTTTTACATTTCATGCTACATTGCCCTCCTGAATCGTTATTGGAGCTGGATTAGCTATTTGGATTTTACGCAGGAAATAGAGTGTAAGATTAGCTCCCAATAAAATGTATTTTGGGAGGAACCTTTTTATGATTTGACTATTGTTAAGAAACGTTAACGAACTTTACAGATATGACGTTATTCCAAATGTTAGATTAAATCCTCTAACAAGTTTACATAATAATATTATCATTTATTTTGAATTTCATAATAAAAACAGGACTTCAACATATTGTCCTGTTTTCCATCTTTTATTCTCCTATATAATGTGGTCTTCGCTTTTCTTTAAATGCCTTTAACCCCTCCAAGCGATCCCTTGTTGGAATGGTCAGTTCATATGCTGCTTTCTCAATACTAAGTCCTGTAGTTAGATCAAGGTGATAACCTTCATTAATGGCTTTTTTCGCTTGTGTAATGGCAATTGGCGCGTTTTGCACAATTTGATTGGCTAGCTCAAGAGCCTTTCCTTCCAGATTTTCAGGCTCTTCAACATATTCTACTAAACCAATTTGGAGCGCTTCTTCTGCTGCTATTTTTCTAGCTGTGAAAATTAATTCTTTTGATTTTCCTTTTCCTATTAACTGAGGCAACCTTTGCGTCCCCCCTGCACCAGGAATGATTCCGAGCGATGTTTCCGTTAATCCAAGTTTAGCAGTTTGGGAAGCAATTCTTAGATCACAGGCCAATGCCAGCTCTAGCCCTCCACCAAATGCAGCTCCATTAATTGCTGCAATAACAGGCTGAGGTAAAGTTTCTAGTTCATTTACTGTTTCTCTAATCAAAGATACTGTTTTCTTCACTTGAATAGCATCCATTTCAGCACGTTCCTTTAAATCCGCCCCTGCACAGAATACTTTCTCCCCAGATCCCGTTATCACAATGCATCTAATGCTTTGATCATATTTAGCAAGCTCAAAAACTTCTTGAAGTTCTTTTAACATATTAATAGACAAGGCATTTGCTGCTTTAGGGCGATTTAATTCAATCTTTAAAATACCTTCATTTACCTCTGTTATGATCGCTTTGTCATTCATCGACATGATCTTCCCCTATCGCTCAAAATATTTTGCTAGAAAGTTAGTTGTTGTATCACCTGATTGAAATGCAGCATGTTCAACAATTTCTCTAAGCAGAGGAATATTTGTTTTAATGCCTCTAACATGGTATTCCGATAACGCAAGTTGCAGTTTATTTATCGCATCCTCACGAACTTTTCCTTTAACAATTAATTTTGCAACCATCGGATCGTAGTAAGGGGTAACCATTGACTTCTCATGTATCCCAAGCTCGTGCCTAATTCCATCTCCCTCTGGTAAAGAAAGAGAAGTAATAGTCCCGGGTGAGGGATAAAAGGTTTTTGGATCTTCAGCATATATTCGAACTTCAATGGAATGTCCTATAATAGGTATTTGTTCTTGAGAAAAACGCAACAATTCTCCTGCCGCTATTCGTAACTGTTCTTCGACTAGATCAATTCCGGTAATCTCTTCTGTTACAGGATGTTCGACCTGTAATCTTGTGTTCATTTCAAGAAAATAAAAGTTTTTGTTTTCATCTACTAAAAACTCAATTGTGCCTGCATTTTTATAGCCTATTGCCTTTGCAGCTTGAACAGCTGTTTCCCCCATTTTTTTTCTTAATTGATAGTCTACAAAAGAAGATGGAGCTTCTTCTACTATTTTTTGATGTCTTCTTTGGATTGAACATTCTCGTTCCCATAGATATACAGTATTTCCTTTGTTATCTGCTAAAAGCTGTATTTCAATATGTCTTGGGTTTTCAATGTATTTTTCTAAATACATCTCTCCGTTGCCGAAAAATGCAATCGCTCTTTTTTGATTTCCTTCAAAAGCCTTTACCATTTCCTCATCATTTCTAACAATTTGCATGCCAATTCCACCGCCACCAGAAGAGGCCTTTAACATGATTGGATAACCAATTTCATTTGCAACCTTAACTGCCTGTTCTGAATTGGTTAAAGATGTTGAAATACCAGGAACAACTGGTACTCCGGCTTGTTTCATTATTTTCCGTGCTTCAATTTTACTTCCCATGCTAGCAATTACCTGTGGAGACGGTCCAACAAAAATAAGTCCCACTTCTTCACATTTTCTAGCAAACTCTGGATTTTCTGATAATAGTCCATAGCCGGGATGAATAGCTTCAGCACCCACCTCTTTTGCAATTTCGATAATCGTTTCGATCTTTAAATAACTGTCTGCCACACGTGGTCCACCTACCAAATATGCTTCATCAGCAAATTGTCTGTGTGGAGCGTCCTGATCTGCCTCAGAATAGACGGCAACCGTTGTGATGCCTAATGCTTTGCATGTTCTCATAATTCGAACAGCAATCTCTCCTCGATTTGCAACAAGTATTTTTTTGAACAAATGAAGTACACCTCCATTTTTATCATTAGCATCCAATTTGTTTTGCAATAACCATTCGTTGAACTTCTGATGTTCCTTCACCAATTTCCAATAATTTTGCATCACGGAAAAACCTTTCTACTTGGTATTCCTTCATGTAGCCATAGCCACCATGGATTTGAATGGCCTGATCACATACTTTCATACAAATTTCAGAAGAAAATAGCTTTGCCATGGCCGCTTCGGTTTTAAATCCTCTTCCTTTGTCTTTAAGCCATGCAGCTTTATATACCATATTACGAGCAACCTCAATATTCATTGCCATATCAGCTAGCTTAAATTGAATTGCCTGAAATTTAGATAAGTTTTTTCCAAACTGAGTACGATTTTTGGCATATTGAAGGGCTTTTTCATAAGCACCCTGTGCAATCCCAACTGCCATTGCACCAATTCCGATTCTTCCTCCATCAAGCGTAGCCAAAAATTGTTTATAGCCGTTCCCCTCTATACCAAGAAGGTTTTCTCTTGGAATGTTGACATTTTCTAAAATTAATTCAGTAGTATTTGACGCGTGTAACCCCATTTTTTCGTAATTATCGATTACAGTAAAACCTTTAGAATTTGTTGGGACAAGAAAGGCACTAATACCATTTATCCCTTTTGAACGATCTGTCACAGCTGTGATGGCCAAATTTTTTGCATAGCTTGCATTTGTAATAAAGCATTTTGAACCTGAAAGCTGCCACTCATTTCCCTTTAATATGGCTGTTGTCTGAGTGCCTGCTGCATCTGATCCCGCATTTGGTTCTGTTAAGCCAAAGGCACCTAAGTACTCACCTTTACATAATGGAGTGAGATAGTCTACCTTCTGCTGTTCTGTTCCAAACATAAATATGGGGGCGGCCCCTAACGAAATATGCGCAGAATACGTTATACCTGTTGAAGCACATACTCTACTCAACTCCTCAACAACAATGGCAAAGCTAATTGTGTCAGCATCACCACCACCATATTGCTCAGGAAACGGTAAACCCATCATCCCTAATTCCGCTAACTTGTTAAAAATGTTCTCTGGAAATTCCCCCGAACGATCTCTTTCATCTGCTTCCGGGGCCACTTGTTCGTAAGCAAACTCATGAATCATGTGACGAATCATCCCTTGCTCTTTCGATAAGTCAAAATTCATTTTCTTCAATCCCCTCTATCTTATGTTTTGAGCAATTGATGCTTATACGGGATAAACAGGGTGTTTTCGTGTTGAGAATGTAACATACTTTGAACGATAAAGACCAAATCTTGTAATTAACTCACTTCTTAGTGAGTTGGCAGGAATAACTCCATCAATAATCATTTCAGAAGCCAACCGATATATATCTATGTTTTCACGGTATTCATCTCGTTTTTCCTTTATAAATTGTGATCGTTCTTCCTCGGGAAGGTCGGCAATTTTATTTGCATAAACAGCATTTACTGCCGCTTCAGGTCCCATAACAGCAATTGATGCAGTAGGAAGCGCTAAGCAACAATCTGGCTCAAAAGCAGGACCTGCCATTGCATACAATCCAGCACCATATGCTTTACGAACGATAATCGATATTTTTGGAACTGTTGCCTCAGCCATAGCTGAAATCATTTTTGCTCCATGACGGATAATTCCGGCTCGTTCAACCTTTGTTCCAATCATAAACCCAGGAATATCAGCTAAGAAAAGTAATGGAATATGATAGGCATCACATAATGTAATAAATTTTGCCGCTTTATCTGCTGAATCATGAAATAAAACTCCACCCTTTACACGCGGCTGGTTCGCGATAATACCTACTGACTGACCATTTAAACGACAAAAACCTGTAATAAGTTCTGGAGCAAACTTTTTCTTTATTTCAAAAAATGAATCAGCATCAATGATTCGTTCAATAAGATCGTACATATTAAAAGGTGCATTTTGGTTAGTAGGTATGATTTCTTCTAATGTTTTTTCAAAGGATTTTGGAGGTATCAAATCTAATTGTGGTGGTTTTTCTGTATAATTTGCTGGAAAAAATGAGAGATAATTGCGGGCTAATTCGATTGCTTCTTCTTCAGATTTTGCTAGTATATCTCCACAGCCTGACGTTGTGCAATGCATTTTTGCTCCACCCATTTCCTCGAGGGAGACTTTTTCACCAATCACCATTTCTGCCATTCGTGGAGAGCCTAGGTACATGGAGGCATTTCCGTCCACCATAATCAAAACATCGCAAAAAGCTGGGATATAAGCTCCTCCTGCTGCAGATGGACCAAACAGTAAGCAAACTTGAGGAATTTTTCCGGACAACTTTACTTGGTTATAAAAAATTCTTCCTGCTCCCCTTCGTCCTGGGAACATTTCCACTTGGTCTGTAATTCTTGCTCCTGCTGAATCAACAAGATAAAGTAAGGGTACCTTTAATTTTTCAGCGGTTTCTTGAATTCTGATCATTTTTTCTACTGTTCTTGCTCCCCATGAACCCGCTTTTATTGTTGAGTCATTTGCCAACACACATACAGTCTGACCGTTTACTTTTCCCATTCCTGTTACAACACCATCGGCTGGTAATGTTTCCTCTAAACAATTAGCGAACAGTCCGTCTTCCGTTTCTAGACCTTGATCAAATAATAATGCCAGTCTGTCCCTAACAAACAACTTGCCCTTTTCTTTATTTTTCTCATGATATTTATCCGGTCCACCCTTTTTTATTTTTTCTAGCCTTTCTTGTAAGGATTTCTCAAGTGTCACGATTGCTCCCTCCATTTTCAGATTTTCATAGAGTTATGATGGCTTCGCCTGGTAAACTTGTAGGCTATGACTAGCTAATGAGCGTCCAATTCTTTCTTGAATAAATAAAGCAGCATTGTGGATTTTATCCTTAGATAAACCTGTTACAATTTCCATTCCTTCTAACATATATAGTAAATCATCTGTTGCGACATTTCCCGATGCACCCGGGGCATAGGGACACCCTCCAAGTCCTCCAATAGAACTGTCAAATCGAGTAATTCCTAAACACAAGGAAGCGGTTACATTTGCGAGCGCAGTTCCTCTTGTATCATGAAAATGCATCGCTAGTTTATCCGAATGAAACCTTTTTAACATCTCGTTGGTAACCTCTTGTACTTGTTTGGGAGTAGCAACACCAATCGTATCACCTAAAGATACTTCATAAACTCCCATTTCAAATAACTCTTCACAAATGCTCATTGTTTTTTGTAACGAAACCCGACCCTCATATGGACATCCAAAAACCGTTGATATATAGCCTCTAACTGACTTTCCGGAAGTGAGAGACTCTTGTACAACATCACTAAGAACAGCTAAAGTCTCATTAATTGATTTGTTAATGTTTTTACGATTATGTGTTTCACTTGCAGAAAGAAAGATAGATACTTCATCTATGTTTGCATCAAGAGCCTTTTCAAGACCCTTTTGATTTGGGACAAGTGCAGCATAAGTTACACCTTCAACTCGTTTAATTCCTTTTGCAACAGAGTACGCATCAGCTAAAGCTGGAATCCACTTTGGATGAACAAATGATGTAATTTCAATATAAGATAATCCTGTATGTGAAAGTTGATTGATCCATTGTATTTTATCTTCAGTTGAAATACATTTCTTCTCATTTTGCAAGCCATCACGAGGGCCAACTTCCTTAATTGAAACTGATTGTGGCCACTTCACCAAATTTCCTCCTTTCTATTCATATTCAACCAATACATCACCCTCGTTGACAAAGTCACCTTCATTTACATTAATTCTTTTTATCACTCCATTTTCTTCAGCACCTATCGGAATTTCCATTTTCATCGATTCTAAAATCACTACGTCTTGACCTTCTGCAACTTGTTCACCTACATCGACTAGTATTTTCCATACACTTCCGGCCATATTTGCTTGTATGTGACTCACACTCAATCCCTCCCACCAACTTGATAGCAAATGAATGCCTATAACTATCCTATTCGCATAAAAATTCACTTATAATCGGATAATCAAATTTAAACTATTTAGAAAAGTCAATTTTTGTATGTGGTGATGAAAAAAGCCAACACATCAAGTATTGGCTTAAAATAATTTCTTAAAAAACTGAACAAGGCGATTATCATCAGTATCTTGTTCAGGGGTTTGTGAATCCTCTTTTTTTGTTATGTATATATTTTCCTTATCAACAGCATAATCATAGGCTAAAACAAGTCCTAAATCAGTTTCATGCTCTTTATCTGTTGATATGAGATATTTATTCCCAACATTATTTGCAAGCTTAATATAGTCAGACAAATATGTGTAATTCATCTTTCCATTTAGAAATAATGTCGCTTCTTTATTTTGTTTCATTAACTCTTCTACTTCAGAATAGGTCCCTTTTTCTCTAACCTGAGATTGTGTTAAGGCAACAACCACTCTTTCTCTTAAGGTACCAAGAAATTTCCTTCGTTCATCTGGATTTATTTCACGAGGACCAGTGATTCCTTGTTGAATGTATTCGTCTAAACGATCCATACTTTTCCCTCCTTTTGTTCTTTTTATTTAGTGTATCCTATTTTTCGATATAAAAAAAAGATGTGGTATGGATGATTGATTGTTTAGTTTACCATAATATTTTTACGTTAAATTTATTTGCTGTGCGAAAGACATTTTATTTTCTACTTAAGGTTTTTATAAATTTGGGTGATGAGAGACATTGCACAGGTGCATTACTTTTGTTTTCATAACGGCTATGAACGACACTACACCTGTGCCTCGCGCTATTTTTGTCGTTCATACCGCCTATGAACGACACTACTCCCATGTCTCCCGCTTCTTTTGTCGTTCATACCGTCTATGAACGACACTACTCCCATGTCTCCCGCTTCTTTTGTCGTTCATACCACCTATGAACGACACTACTCCCGTGTCTCCCGCTTCTTTTGTCGTTCATACCACTTATGAACGACACTACTCCCGTGGCACCTGCTTCTTTTGTCGTTCATACCGCTTATGAACGACATTATCCTCGTTCTTTCAGTACTTTTGTCGCTCATCAATCAATCAATCAATCATTCCACTTTATGTTGTTTTTAAATGGTTGTTCAAGTATGTCGAAAAACCTTCTAAAAGTTTCAAAGAATTAATATCAGTTTCAAACAAAGGGACATAACGCTTATCCTGCTGCTTAAACTCTTTTTCAATCCAAGTAAGATAATCCTGTTCATTTTTCTTTCTTTTTTGCCAAAAGTCTCCATCAACTTCTTGAGATAGAATTTTATTGATAAAAAGAGTGCTAACATGTAAATCATGGTCAGCTAGCGTTTTGACGGCTTTAGACGTTTCTATGATTGATAATCGCTCTGGGTTTAATATAAAAATAAAGCTTGTCTCATTCTTATTTAGAAGAATTTTTCTCACATTCATAAAACGCGTTTTACGTTGCTGAAGAACTTGAAAAACAGGATCTTCTACTGGCTCACCATCATTCAAGAGCTGTGTATATGTTTCGTTACGTTTTTTTCTTCGTTCAAGCATCCCATCAATCCACACGCTCATAAGCTCAGGAAGTGTTAATAATCTTAACGTATGCCCGGTTGGAGCAGTATCAAAAATTATTCGATCATATGCTTTTCCCTCATCAAGGATAATTGAAACAATACGGTCAAATAGGGAGGCTTCCTCAGCACCTGGTGTAGAGCTTGCTGCATCAATTTGCCGGTACACCTCTTGTTGCATATGTGACTTTACAACACCACGTATGTTTTCCTTAACCTTTTTAATATAGTTCCTAGTTTCAATAGATGGATCAATTTCAAGCGCATCTAAACCCGGATACACTTGAATTGGATCATTTTTAAGCGTTTTGTGAAAAATATCACCAACATTATGAGCTGGATCCGTTGACACTAATAAGGTTTTTTCCCCAAGATTTGCAAGCATTAAGGCGATTGCTGCAGCACTTGTTGATTTTCCAACACCGCCTTTGCCACCAACAAACAAGATTTTTTCTTTCTTAATCATTAGCTTCCTCCTAGCAACATCGTATTCCATCTAATGGAGACTTCTCCATTCCCATTCGCAAGTGCCAATCATGAAATTTTTCAATTATATAAGGATAAAGCTCAAGTGTATAGTAAAATGCTGGATTAGGAAGTCCTAGCGTTTCAGATAGACAAAGAAATAAAAACAAATCATCTTCATCTCTCAGTTCTCTTGCTATTTCCGTTCTGTGTTGAACAGAGAGAATATCATCATATAGCTGAAGTATTTTCTTAATGGAGGAAAGTCCTATCATATGTACTCACCTACTCTTATTAGTCAAATATTTTACTCTGATAATCTATAACCTAACTAGGGAACCTCATAAAAGGTTCCCCTATCAACATACGAATCCTAAATCATTTTATGATCTTTTTTCGTTAACTCTTTCAAAGCTGTTAACACAATCCAAATCGCAAACACGAGAATAATACTACCGAAGATAAATAATAAAAGATTCATGTCAGTCGAACCTAATCCCGACCACTCAAACACAACCTGCTGAATCATTGCCCATATCGTCATAAACAGGATAAACACCATCGGGATAAAGGACACCAGATAGTTTCGACCAAGTCGTTTTAACCAGATGGAAATAAGCAGCAAGCTGATTCCTGCTAAAAGCTGATTGGATGTGCCAAATAACGGCCATAGTAGATAACCACCTGAACCAAATCCGTTAGGGCCTTTTGGTAATAAAACTAAAGCTGCACTTGCAACTACAGCAATTGATGTTGCTACATGTGGTTTTGTTAAAGTGTCCAATTTATACTCTGTTCCAAGTTCAGCGATAATGTACCTCATTAAACGAACAGAAGAATCTAGAGTTGTCGCTGCAAAGCTAACAACAATAACAGAAATAATGGTAGCCGCAATATTAGCTGGTATACCGATTCCAGTTGCCAGCTGAGCTCCGCCTGCAATAAAATTGCCAAGTCCTCCACCATTTGCTGCTGCAAATGAACTGTAGGCTTCTTTAAATTCTCCTGCACTTGAAAATACTGTTACACAGGCAATAATTGAAATTAAAGCTAAAAACCCTTCACCGACAGCTCCTAAGTAGCCAACAAATCGTGCATCTGTTTCTTTATTCAACTGTTTGGATGAAGTTCCAGAGGAAACAAGTCCGTGAAAACCTGAAATTGCCCCACATGCAATCGTTATAAATAAAAGTGGAAACCAAGACTTATCAGCAGCATCTGGATTCGTGATAGGTGCTGTAATTTCCGGATTTAAGAATAATAACCCTGCGTACATAATGACTAAACCAACAACTAATTGATGAGAATTAATATAATCCCTTGGCTGTAGCAGTTTCCATACCGGCAGAGTCGAGGCAAAATAGCAATAAATCATTAAAATAATAATCCAAATAAAGAAAGCCATTGATACACCATTTAACCCGAAAGCAACACTAGCTTCAGCCCCGCCGAAATATTTTACTAGATCAATTTGTAAGGCAGGTATTTTACTTGTTAAAACTGCTGAACCATACATAACGGCTAAAGCGATAATTGATGGTAAAAGCATACTGCCTTTCTTTTTGTAAACAGCGTAGCCAATCCAGATCGCAAGCGGTATTTCGATAAAGACCGGAATAACGCTTGCTGGAAACTTAATAAAAAGATTTGAAATAACCCAGGCAAAAACGGCATTTACCATGAGTACTAAAATGAGAATAATAAACAGGAATAATAACTTTGCTTTTTTCCCAATTAACTTGTTTGCTAGCGTACCGACTGATTGCCCTTTGTTACGGACAGATAATACTAGTGTTCCAAAATCATGAACACCTGCAGCAAAAACAGTTCCTAACAGCACCCAAAGCAGTGCAGGAAGCCAGCCCCAATAAACCGCAATAGCAGGACCTACAATTGGCGCTGCCCCTGCAACAGAAGTAAAATGATGTCCCCATAAAACAGATTTCTTCGTTGGAACAAAATCGACTCCATCCTGAAATTCATGTGCAGGTGTAACATAGTTAGGATCAAGGCGATAAATTTTTTCTGCAACAAACTTAGAATAATAGCGATAACCTAACCAGAATACAACTGTCCCAATAACAGCTAACCAAACAGCATGCATTTCTTTCCCCTCCCACTTTTAATAATGGAAAAAATCACTTCAAGGAAAGTATATGTAAGCGTTACCAATTAAGTATCAACATTTTGAAATTTTTAAAAACGGGACAGAGGGACAGGTTCATCGTCCCGGACCTTTTTCTTATTATCTAATCTCTAAATTTATAAATAGATGTTGTGTATGTTTTTATTATCTGCATTGCCAGATACAGTTGAAATTTATTAGAAGAATAATAACTAATGTATCTTTCTCGCATTTGTTTTGTCTAAATTTAGGTCAGGTCTGATCAAGGAATATTTCTCCCTATCACAGCATTATATGTCCTCAAAAAAAATCCCGTTATAGAAAAAACAGGATTTTACTAACTCTTATTGTGAGCTCTCAGAAAGTTCTTTTTCATTTCGGGGTATGCTTTTACTTTTATAAGAAGTACAAATAGGATAAATGGAAAGCACATTATCAGCCCCAATAACACTATTGGTCCATAGATAAAAGCTCCTACAATCATGACAAATGAATATATAATAGGAATTAAATAGACAAGTAAAAACAGTATGTTCGTTATAAGTAATGCTAGGTATTTAGACTTCTCTGTTTTTGTAGCAGCTATGTTCCCCATTTTTTTACACTCTTTTATTTCCTCAATTGTTTTTCCAATAATGCTAATAAAGAAATTTAACTTCATAGAATTTCCCCTTTATCAAATCGCACCATAAAAATTGTGTATTTTTATAAATACTATCTAGAAAATATATGTTAGTTTTATTAAAGCAGAATAGAACTTTTAGGTGTATATTAAACCCCAATATATGTAGATTAATTTAGTTGGTTTATGTATAAAAATTTTGAAAGAAGCTATGCTAAATCAATGACCTTTCAAGGTTTTAGAAATTAATAATACCTTAGAATAATTGAACTAACACAACCTTTTTTGTCAAATACAGATTCTACATTCCCCCAAGAACAACGATAAGATTCTTTTCCTAAAACAGTTAACAACCACCGGTTATGACTTTTTTTCTTTGCAAACTCTTCATTGTCTGTCCAATTATTCAAGATAGTCCATTTATTACTTCTGATAAATGTACCTCTTTAAGCTTTTCATTATTAAAGAATAATGTTAGTGAAAAGCTTTTCCCATTTATTTCTTCTGTATCTTTTAAAAAGTATTTATTATCAACCATTCCTCCCTTGTACAATGAAGTACTCATAAAAGTTACAGGAGTCATCTCTGAGTTTAAAACTATATTTTCATTATCTAATATGATGGCACCGGTTAATTTATCAATCATTCTTTATCTCCCTATTAGTACTTAAAATTTGTAAGAGGTTGAGAGTGGAATAGTTTCAGTGTTTCTTGTATACTTATTTGATTTAGGTTATTAACAAAGTGAATTTTCAATGTTTATTTTTACTAAATAATCATTAAATTAATCATCTGATTCCTGGAGCGCTTGCTTAGCTAAAGGCAACAGTTCATCCAGTTCAGACTTTGAAATAATTCCTAGTTTTCTGGAACTTTTAATAGTAATTCTGAGATTTTTGTACAAAAGCCTTATTTATTTCTTGTCTCTTCCTCCACATCTGAAGGCCACTGACCTGTTTCAGCGTAAATCATTACTTCATAAGCGTCTTGATCTGATTTAAACGCTTTTTCCATATTGCATTTAGAAATAGAATAAAAAACTGGCTCATTATATGGTTCCTGTACCCAAAAGATTTGATATTTTCCATCTTTCTCAATAATTGTAAAGCTATCTCCACGATGTATTGTTTCCATTCTTTCTACCTCCATTGGTTATATATATCTGTTTATATTTAAGACAATAGAAATAAATTTCCAATCCTTTCATTTCGTCTAAGAGATTTTAAAGTCCATCAGAAAATTTTTCAAATATCTCTTTAATACTATTTAATGATGTTGCAATCTTAATCTTTTTTTGAACATTGAATCACATGTTCATACTTCAACTACTTTTTGAAAGAATATATAAAACCCATGCTGATTTATATTTATCTATAAATACATCTACTTTGTTTTCTTTATCTCTAACAAGTTCTAAAAGCTCATAATGTTATGATTAGTATTTATTAATATACCTGTTTCTTAATTATAGTATTTAGGATTATCAAATACATCCTTATAGTTTAAATACAACTCATCATTTGGAGGATACTTCCAACCAGATATTTTAACCTTATCCTTTCAGAAATTACTTGTTTAACATTACCCGCAACTTATGTTGTAATCTTATAAGCTAAAAATGAAAAAAGTCAGTCATTTAACCATCCTATTAAACTACTTCTTTTTCTTGCACTATCGGCAATTATAGGCTGTTTTATGCTTCATCATGCAATAAACATCACAAGTCTTCTAATTATGCAAATTATGCCATTTTGCGATACTCTTTCTGGTTCAGTTTCCATAGAGCTAAAACGGTTCTCCATGACGGACCTACCTTCAAGAGCTATGAATTTCATAAAACATTGTTCAATGTCGTTCAAAGTTTAAATTACTTACTAAAAAACACCTGTTGCCTAAAAGACAATCAAGTGCTTTATAGTTAGCTATATAAAGTAATTCATTACTATTCCTATCTTCAAACCCAAAATTCAGTTTAATACATTTTAAATTCATTGGTTAAACTTAAATACTCTTACTTCCTTAAAAACTTTTGAACTTTCTACCACAAGAGATCTCTTATATCATTTCATAATATTAAGTTACATTCGAAGTTAGTTATCCCAGCTTCTTATATAACTCATATAAATCTAATAATTGAACTCCAAGTTCGCTATTAAAATCCCAAGTATCGGTAATAACCCTTGGATATGATGGGATATGACTTTTAGATTCAATCATTATTTCTATATCTTTATAGAAACTTTCAAGTTGACTTATTGTCCCATCTTTACCTTGCCCTAATTTGTGAGCTTTAATTTCACACTCTAACTTTATTTTTACTTTTTCAGCTTCCTTGATAAAGTTTAAGGTTTTATTAAGTCGTCTAGGTTCGTTATATACCATTGTTCTACTTCTCCAATATATTGATTACCCATTTGAAACTGCGGGCCAGCTTTTCCTTTAATTATAATTGTGTGTGGTTTAACTTGACATTGTTGAATACCTGTCATTCTGTTCCAATCTGGTGGAAGAGCTAAATTACTTCTATTCACTTGTGGCGAAAATGTTTCAAATAAATATCTCCCTTTTGCACTAGCATTAATGTCATCATAAAATCTTAAACCATAAGTATTTGTACCAGCAACATCGAGCTTAATTGTACCTATTTCAAACGATTCTAATGTAGTCTTTCTGAATTGACGTGGTACTCCTTGTGATTTTAAATAATCAGATGCTTGTTTTACACCGTTATATGGGTCATTAAGTTTAACCGTACCCTCTACACCCTCTTCATTCCCCTTTCGCTTTCCTTCAATAGAACCATTAATATTAGGTCTATTTCTCAGCAAAATTGAAGATGCTCCTCCGACACCTAATGTTATCACGCTTAAACTATTCAACCAGTGCTCCTTTGAAAGGAGATCCTCAGGATTGAATGTACCATTGATTATATCTGCAGAACCAAAAGTTAAATAGTTTAAAAAGTCATAGAAAGAGTCTGTAGAGTTATTGTAACGAAGTTTTGCCCCTTCCCAAGTGACTTTCACTCCATCTAGACCACCCAGTGTAAGATAATTAGCAAAGTCATATGGAGAATCAAACATTTTATCGGCTCTAGTTTCGAGACCGTACCAGACATCTTGACCTATCTCTTTAAAACTATTCAAAGATTTATCAAAAAAATTTAATTCTTCATTTTCCTTTTTTTCTACTTTCTCGGGCGAAACTTTTAATAAACCATACCTCATATATAGTAGCATTGTGTAATTCAATCGTTCATTTTTGCTCAGCTGTGATCCCGTTAAAGGATCAAATCCATAGATTGTACGAAGTAAATCATTATAACCAGAGAATTCAGCCATATTAAACTTAGCATTATTCCAATTTCCTATTGTCTACTAACTAGATCGTTTAATTTTGTGATTACTTAAAGAGTTTTCAAGTCTTTGGCATCATACATCTGTTTTGGTTTCTTTCTCAAATAAATACAAAAGGTGGTCGTTAGATATTCTACGACTACCACATTAAGTTGTCTTATTTAATAAATATCTCTATATCATCATCGCTAAATTTCCTTTTTAATACCCCACTTTCTATATATGTCTTTTCTACCAATTTTAGTAAGTGAAAAGAATATGTCAGTCTGTACATTACAAAAACACCTCTTTCGTTATTTAAGGGCTTTGTAGAAAATTTAATTTTATTTTTTTGATCTATATAACTTACTACAATCTGACCATTAAGCATCTCAGCAAATACTGATTGTGGCGTCATTTTATCAAAACAATAACATTCCTTCATAATGCCTAAAGTATCAAAATATTTTTTGGTTTCTTCGAAAGTTCGTATATTTCTTATAGAATTATTTGGAGTATGAATTTTATTTATATAGAACTTTCTTAAAGTCTTTAGAAAAAAATATTTAACCGCTTCCTCTTTGTAATGAAATCTTTTCATTTCTTTTTTATCGGGAGATGGCCTATTTTCAAAGTTCATCTCGGAGTAATACCATTCACCATTGTTACTCTCTATTTGATTATAATTTTCATAGTATCCTGCTTTTTCTCTTATATATGAATCACTAACAATAAGTTTTATACCTAACTCATTACAAATTTTAAATAATTGTTCTCTATCCAAAGGTATCTCTCCTTCATTACTCGATTATTTTCTCTCTGACTTGAGTGGAGATACGTATATACTAAACAACTTTCAATTCCCCATCCTCCCGTTACATAATTTGAGTAACGCTTTTTAATGAATAGCGAGTATTATAAGACCATATCTAGCAAAAATACAATACAAAACTTTAAGCCAAGGTAGCACAAGTGAACACTTTTACATTATCCAGTGTTTATCGCAACGAGCTTTAAGTTCAAGTATTTTCTAAGCTTTCATGTTTTGGTTTGAAAGTTTCATTGGATTGTAAAAACTATAGCTCCCTTAATATTTTATAAGCTCTTAATCTATCAATAAAATCATCTAATGCTTCTTCCTCGTCCGCATAGGTATCTTGTGAATTTGTAATCTTGCTAGCCCTTTCATCTGTTACATAAACAATCCATTTATCATTCTCATGCCTTAAAACAACTTCATTTTCTCTATTATCCCTTACTTCATTTATATTATAATCTTGTAATTTCTCCTCATGTATAATTCTTATTGCCTCTTTTATATTCATGGTTTATCCTCCTATTTAATTTCCTTAAGCAAACCTAATCTTTCTAATTATTCAACCGTATGACTAAACTCATAATGAACGGCTCCTCCTTCTTCCCAACCTTCAACAGCTGCCGCATTTCCTTTATATGATACAAGCCTGCTATGCTCCTTGGCTTCCATACAAAGGTAAACTTTTCTCTTGTAATTTCCTTAGTTTACTTTGTAACTCGTATACTTGCTTGTGTAATTTATCAAAGCTTTGATATCCATCGGGCTTTCTATTCAAATAGGTCGGGTTTTGATTGGAAATCCGCAAAAATCGAAGATAAAAAACAGGTCAATCTTAGTAGAATGTGACCATAATTGACCTGTTTAATTTAACGTGTTTGCTTTGCCTAGTATATAAGATTCAATCAATGTTGTGGGTACAAATTGAATTATCAAAATCCTTATCTGGTATTACATGTTTAAAGTGTTTTATTGGTTGGATAATTAGTTCATTCAGCACTGTGTAACCTACTTTTCAAGTAAATATATCTTTAAGCATAGCCTCGGCCTTATCCATTTCACCAAGCACTGGATTCATATAATCACTGTACGATTCCAAATATGCCCTTACTAAACCACTGATCCTGAACATGTCTTTCCTTAGATCTTCAATATTACCGCTCTCCAAGATATCATTAGCATGTTGATAACGTGAAATAATCATTTCGAGCATGGGTGTAGGTTGTGTACTATACTTCTCCTTTAAAAGAGCTAGTACCTTTCTTAACTGTATAAGTAATCTATCCTGCTTTTCATCTTTTGACATTCCCTTCTCCTTCCTTATCTGCATGGGACTTCCCTAATTTCTTTTATCCATTCATATGTGTTATTTTATGCCATGATGGTAGTACCACTTGTTCCATAATAGTTACGTTGTTATCAATTGCTGTAGCATATTTAGGGTTAATCTCCGGTACACCTTTACCTGTACCCTTATTTGACTATGAAAGCAGCATTAGTGTATGAAGTATTTATATGTTATTACATGCTGGAAGCATCGGATTAAGGAGTGATTATTCCTATAAATAAAATAAGCTCTTCAGAGAGCATTGTTCTCCAAAGAGCTTTTTTTCAAATAGCTACAATAAGTCACTTCATTTGGCGGAATAAGGAATGTTCCCTTCATTTACCCAAACACCAACAGATACGAACTTCATTACTAGTTGAACAATTTATCCATTATTTATCCTGCTCATAATAATTTATTATTATTCCAATATCCCCACTTCTTGGATCATAATATGATAATACCTCACCCCAACTATAATTATATTCTATATTTGCTTGGTTGATTTCAGTTGGATGACCCAATTGATTTATTAACCATTCATCATGACTTTTCCTTTTTATTTCTACTTTATCAGCTGACCAGTTTTCATAAGAATTCTTTAATTTTGGGTCAGCATTTTTTAACTCGATTGATGAGATGTAGCTCTTTTTAAATACAGTCCTTATCCAAAATGATAGTTCATTTATGATTTGTGGATTTTTGAAATTATACCTTTCAATATCTCCATTGGCATAAGTATTTACTTCAGATGAAAATATGTTCATAAAACTACCATTATTCATTCCATGATATATTTTTTTATTATTAATTATTATTTCCCCTGTATTTAATCCCATCATTCTCCTCCTATTGCTATTTTAATCCTTCTAGGACATCCATCATATTATTATAATCGCTTAAATTCATCTTATAATTATTCAATTCTATTACCTCAGATTCAATTTTCATTATTTTCCCCGTCTTTACCAATTCATTAAAATCAGGAATGAACATTTGTGGTAATCCACCATCACCAAATTGTGGATTAGCCTTAGTTATTCCATAGGCTACATTTGTATCTTCTGTTATTTCATAAGCCATCATTTTACTTCTATACTCAGCAGCATCCATTCCATCTTCCCAATATGGTTTTACTTGTAATCCTTCAAATAATTTTCTTGAATCACCATTTACTCTTTCAACTGCATTTTTAGTCGTTGCATATTCTGTTGGATATGGTTCACCTACATATATTACTTTCCCCTTTTTTAGTGTAATGTTTCGATACTTGTCTACCCCCACATACGGGAAATTTCCTTGCCAACTTTGAGCTATTTCAGACGGATCAGCTTTACCCGTACCCTAAACACCATTTTCATTCCCCTTTCGCTTCCCTTCAATAGAACCATTAATATTCGGTCTATTTTTCAGCAAAACTGAAGATGCTCCTCCGACACCTAATGTTATCACGCTTAAACTATTCAACCAGTGCTCCTTTGAAAGGAGATCCTCAGGATTGAATGTACCATTGATTATATCTGCAGAACCAAAAGTTAAATAGTTTAAAAAATCATAGAAAGAGTCAGTAGATTTATTGTAACGAAGTTTTGCCCCTTCCCAAGTGACTTTCGCTCCATTTAGCCCACCCAGTGTAAGATAGTTAGTAAAGTCATATGGAGAATCAAACATTTTATCGGCTCTAGTTTTGAGACCGTTCCAGACATCTTGACCTATCTCTTTAAAACTATTCAAAGATTTATCAAAAAAATTTAATTCTTCATTTTCCTTTTTTCTACTTTCTCGGGCGAAACTTTTAATAAACCATACCTCATATATAGTAGCATTGTGTAATTCAATCGTTCATCTTTACTCAGCTGTGATCCCGTTACAGGATCAAATCCATATATTGCACGAAGTAAATCATTATAACCAGAGAATTCAGCCACATTAAACGCAGCATCATTCCCAATTGTCTTTTCTATACTAACTGGATCGTTTAATTTAGTGATTACCTAATGAAATTTAAAGCCTTTGGCATCATGCATCTGTTTTGGTAAAGATTACTTGATATCATGCATGGATAACAAAAGATAGTTGTATCCTGTTTTTAACCATTAATTCATTCGTCACTAGGTCTATAAATAAGAACCCTGAAAAGCGACAGCTAATCAGGGTTAAATAATAGTTATATAACTGAATTTCTACTAATATGTCTTTTCTTCAAACAAGTCTTCTAAGGCTTCTGTTCCTTCTCTCTCAACAAATAATAACTCTTTTGTAGAAATTCGTACTACAAGTAACCATGTAACTTTCTTACCTATAAAGTCTAGGGAAATATGCTTTTTCTATAAAAAGGTGAAGTAAATAATACATGTTCCATTTCACTATCTGAATAGTACATTCTTACTGCCCCTTTAATATTTCACCATGTGTGATAGGAGAACTGATTGCCACCTTCTCTATTCCTAAGTTTAAGATTATAACATAGGGTAAAGTTAATCTTGATAAAACTAATAAAAAACCTTTGCGAGTAGAAATTGACGGGGCCAGTGCAACCATGTTTGAACTCTTTTCGTATGTAATATCTACATTTGCTTTTAATATTACAAATACAAAGTTGCATTATCACCATTATATTAGCTTGCCTGAGGCATGAGACCTGTCAGGCGCTTCATCATGCTGTAGGCGGTCTTCCATCCACATTGGTTTCATTTTAAAAATTAACAGTGTTTCGTATATTAACTATTCCCAGATAAATAGTTATGTCTACTTAGGAGTAATTCATAAAAATAATCAAATGCTTGATTCTCGTGTAAAAACTCTTTAATTACATAATGTCCTCCTCTCTCCTTTGTTTTATAAATTTTCCAAACACCATTGTCAAATGCACACCCCATAACAAGTGGTTCATCCGTAATATTATCAATCACTACTATATACTCACCTAAATTAAATTTTCTCGATTCATATATCGTTAGGAACTCTTGCTTTGTCACATTACAGCCTCCTTAGTATTTGGTTATTATTCCAATCTTCTCTAACATTTCCGCGTTGAGTGGAGTTACAATTTGCTCTGCTCCACCATTCATAAGAAGCTCACCAGTAGAACTGTTATACCATGGTGCCGCCGTTCCCTTTAAACCGTAAGTAGCATCAACATTTCCAACTACATTTTTTGCATTGTTTTGAAAGTCTTTGTAGTGTGCCATAAAGTCATCAAAATCAACTGATGAAATAGGATTCTTTCCATTAGCAGCTACTATTTTATTCAACACGTCAAGATTTTCGTCCTTAATGGCGTCAATAGCATCAAAGTACGAATCATTATCAAAGGTTCCCACATGTCTAGCAGATGGGTTCTCTAAATAAGGAATTGCTCGTTGATCATAAGTATAGGGAACACCATTTTCAGGTAAGGTGGTGAAATTTTCACCAGTCTTGCCTCCAATCCTATCCCATTTTATCGGTAAAGGGTTATTATTGCTTATGGATTGAATGAAATCCTTATTAAATCCCATATCTTTAGGCCAGTCTACAATCATCCTGCCATTTGCTCCAAAACCTTCGGGCTTTAAAAACTTGGCATCCGAGATAACCGTAACATCACCCTTTACTTCTAAAGCATTGTAGCCAGCTAGTATCTTGGAAAGCTTCTGTTCAATTGATAAATCTGAACGCTTACCAATTTGGTTTATGTAATCAAAATATTCTCCTGCATTTTTAAATTTAAGATTATCCGCACCCTCTACACCATCTTCATTCCCCTTTCGCTTCCCTTCAATAGAACCATTAATATTCGGTCTATTTCTAAGCAAAATTGAAGATGCTCCTCCGACACCTAATGTTATCACGCTTAAACTATTCAACCAGTGCTCCTTTGAAAGGAGATCCTCAGGATTGAATGTACCATTGATTATATCTGCAGAACCAAAAGTTAAATAGTTTAAAAAGTCATAGAAAGAGTCTGTAGAGTTATTGTAACGAAGTTTTGCCCCTTCCCAAGTGACTTTCACTCCATCTAGACCACCCAGTGTAAGATAATTAGCAAAGTCATATGGAGAATCAAACATTTTATCGGCTCTAGTTTCGAGACCGTACCAGACATCTTGACCTATCTCTTTAAAACTATTCAAAGATTTATCAAAAAAATTTAATTCTTCATTTTCCTTTTTTTCTACTTTCTCGGGCGAAACTTTTAATAAACCATACCTCATATATAGTAGCATTGTGCAGTTCAATCGTTCATCTTTACTTAACTGTGATCCCGTTACAGGATCAAACCCATATATTGCACGAAGTAAATCATTATAACCAGAGAATTCAGCCACATTAAACTCAGCATTTTTCAAATTTCCTGCAAACAATGTATTGGTTTGAATTCCCTGTTCCTCAAGCTCTTTATTTTTCAGTCGTAAGTAGTTATCCGTATGAAACTTCGCTCCTGCTTGAAGCTGATAGATTTCACTAGTACGAAAAGCTTCTGCATCAAAGGAAATAGGTTGAATTTTCACTCCTGTTGATGTGGCATCTTTCAATGCCTGATACAATGATTGTGCATTGTCCTGTTCATACATACAATACATATACTCATTGAGTAATTCTTGATCGACTCTCTCAACAGCTTCTATCGTTTTTTGCCTTTTCACTCGTGAATCGTCCATGTATGCTTGAAAGTCTGAGGTGGAAAATACTTGTAAGGAAAGTATATCATTTATTTTTTGGAAAATGCTATTTAACTCACTTCGATGTTGATCGACCATATCTTCCGCATGTCTTTCACTTTTACTTACATCATCTTCTAAAAAGCTGTTATGTACAACTGTTTCTGCACCTAGCTTATCACTGATTAATTTATAGTTAACTCCATTAAAAAACGCAATCTGACAATCTATTAATTGAAACCAGGCATCTATGACCTCAGTGTGCGCTTTATAAAACCCTTTAATCGCTTCAGCACCTTTACCGGTAAATGAATCTAGTTCGACAAGTGCTTGAAACGTTTTCTGTAAGGATTCTAGCTGTGATCGTAGTTTTTCGTAATCATTCGATCTCTTTTCCATCGCATCGACCAAAGATTGTGAATCAAGTACCCTCAATTCGTCCACCTCATCTCTCTAAACTCTTTTCATCTTGATATGGCTTCGTCCTGATTTTTCATGGCCGTTACGTTAATTTTAGTATCTGCTACATTTTTTTCTAATTCCTTCATATAATCATCTATTAACCTAATAATATTTTGTTCTCTTTCCTTCCATTCTATTGTATAAGTAAGATAGTTTTCGCCTAGCAGAGAGACAGGTGCATCCTCAAGCTTTACATTTTCGATTGCTTTTTGAACCTCGTCTAACTTATCCATTACATCTGAATGAATTAGTTGAATTTTCATAAAAAGTCACCCTATCTTAATCTAATATTTAGTCTTCATTATTTTCTAGTGACCACAATAAGGCGTATAAACTTGCTATTTCAGCCTTTAATGAAGAAATTTTTTCACTTATTGAGCTTTGATAGGTGTCATATTGGGCGTTCCCAATCCATTGCATATTGTTATAGGCAAGTTCTCGTTTATCATCATATTCATCTGATCGTACACCTTTCCAACTAGGTGCTAACTCAGGCTCCTTTATCATTTTGATTTCTTGTAATAAAGATTGCTGTTCCCCTCCAATTTCAGCATTGGCTGTTTGGAGTCTAGAAATTTGTTCTTGTAATTCTTGAATTCTGGCACGTATTGCTCCTGCGTATAGCCCCATCCTATCGCTCCTCTCCATTCAAAAGTTATGAGTTTTCTATCCTATTATTTGCTTTACCATATGTAACAAACACAATTGTAAGCATGATTAGGCAAAGGATAATGAAACCAAGAATTAACAGAGATAAGGATAAAGAGGATTTAGAATCCTCTTCTGTTTTCACTACCTTTATTGACTGTGGTCCAGAGAATAGCTTTAGCTGCTTTGCTTGGTGAATAATTGTATTTGTGTTTTGATTTTCTTTCTTAAATAACTCTGAATTTATTTCATCAACGTTAAAGATCTTTTTTCGTTCAAACGTTAATACCTTTTGTTCTTCAGGTATTTGATGCTTTTCTTTCGTTAAAACACCTCCCTCGATAAGGTCTGTGTCTTTATTATCCGTTTCTCGTTCGTATTCATTCGGACTTAATTCCTCTATGCTTTCAATATTAGTACTCCCATTAACAGGAGAAGCAAGGGCTAACGAGAGGAAAATAATTAGCATAAAGGCTATCACCTTACATCGCTTCATTATAATCATCTGTTTCCGTTTGGATTGCCTTCAAGCTGCGACGTTCCAATAGAATTTGGACTGCTAGAAGGATTAGGAACATAACCGCTAATATACTTATTCCTGGTAAAAACAAGGAATCGCGACCATACTGGATAGATGTATATACTTTTGATATTGGGTCATTAAAAGTAAAGTTTGGCGTAGTTAGAGCCAGTAATGGAACAACATAGAATACAATCATTCCCATTACAGCTATCGCTCCAACTAAACGTTGAATTGTAAAGGACACCAAAATAATTCCCGAGCTAACGAGCATTAACATAACGGTAAAGATTGTCCATTCCATTCCTTTTGTCTCATCTAACCCATATATATTCATTCCATACAAACTAATCACAAAACCGACCGTTAAGTTTAATAATAAGAACAGTACAGCTTTTAACCAGTGCGGTAAAGAGTGAAAGAAATGAATCAAAAAGCCAATCATTAAACTTGCTAATAAAACGATAAACATCACAACTACAGGTGGAACGATTTTTTCTTGCTTTTCCACTGTCTCACCTGCTGTTAACTGAAGAGGACTTGCTAAAAATTCATACACATGGCCATTCTTTTGTCCATCCACAAAAGCATTCCCTAAGACGCTAAACACATCATCTCGGATAAGCTCAGTTGAAACGACATTTGCATTCCATTTATCATTTAAAAGATCTGCATTTGCTTGCACTTTATTGACTTGTTGTTGCAGATCATTTGTATAGTCAACGATAATATCCTGACTATTTTTAGCAGAGTTTATCCATTGATAAATAGATTGCATTTTCCCAGCCATTTGCACCTGATTGGAGACAAGATCACTACTAGTTTTACTAGTAGCTAATATAGGTGCTTCGGAGATACTTCCCTGTTCTGCTCGCTTTATTTGCTCCAAAATTGCTTCTGCTTCATCACCGATAGAGCTTAAATCGTTCATTAAATCTTCGTGATTTTCTTGAATCGCTCCATGATATTGAGCAGCAAAGACTGTGAATGCATCCTCTAAAGCTACTAACCCATCCTTTGTAGTAGGTAAATGATGCTCCATCTTTTCCCAGATATCAGTATTTGAGTCTGGTACCTTAAGAATCTCTTCAAGCTCACTTACTAATTCTTCATTCTCAAGAACTTCCTTTTTAATATCTTTATCCAGAGTATTACCAGTCAAGGTCGTCTCATATTGAGATAAGTATGCATAATAATGTAGTAAGTCAATAATATCTCCAGAAACAATTTCATTAGAGAACATTTCTGTCAATACTTCTTTTCTACGATCTGAAAGTAAAGATGAGCTCAAAATTTCTTGTTCTTTTTTATTAATTTCATCAATTATGATCAAAATATCATCCGTCACCTGAGCAATTTGAATTCTTAGCTGTTTATTTATCTCTAATAAATCGTCTTTATAGCGAGATAATTCGTTATATTTATCCGTCATTAACTGAAAGCGACTCAATAACTTATCGTTTGCCGCAGCCAAACTTTTTACCTCTTTTTTCAAAGCATCAGTTTCGGGTTTTTCGGCAATCTTTTTATTAAGGTTGTTAATTTGACTACTTAAATCATCCATTTCTGTTAATAGTTGATCCTGATCTTCATTTTCCACCATTTTAATGGATTTTTTCACTTCATCTATTCGACTAGAGACATTTGCTAATGATTTCTGACTTACAAGAATTTCATTTTGGTTTGTAGCATCATCGCCTGCTGTTGGAGATTGTGACTCAACATTTTCATTATCCATTCCTGTATCTGGTGAAGCTTCATTACCTACCTCATTTTCAGAATCAAGTGAACCTACAGTCCCTCCTTCATTTTCGGTCTCAGACTGATTTCCTGTCCCAGCATTGTCTTCGGACTCAGGCAAGTCTTTTTCTGCATCTTCATTATCTCCTGACTCCGGCGTACCTTCTGCCGCAACATTGCCTTCGGGACCTTTCGAATCTACTGCCCCATCATTGACTTCTGGATTCTCCGATTCTTCTTCCCCACCAATTTCTCCAGGATTCTCCGGTTCTTCATCATTTCCGCCTCCTCCCCCATAAGTAGGAGGTGGTGGAGTGTCTGGAATATCTGGAATGATTGGATCTCCTTCTAATCCCGCTAATTTCCATTTCAATTCAATTATTTTCGTTTGAAAATGATTTAAGGAAACAGTATTAATCAATTGCTTTTGATAGTGATCTAGAAGACTTGAGTGATAGTTTAGTAGTGATTGCTTTTGGTTATTGGTAAAGCTATTTTGTTGCTCCTGCATGGTTTGGAACAGCTGTTGTCCCTTTTCCATTTCTTGCTCTACTTCAGTCATTTGCCTTAAAAGTTGCAGCTGATTTTTGTTAAATAGTTGTTCTGTTTTTTGTAGGCGTGGTTGCTGCATTTGTGTTATCTTATTAATTTTCATCTTTGATTCTGTCTGTATTTGTGCTAATAGCTGCTGTTGTCCCTCTTGGTAGGCTTTATACTTCTCCACACCCTGAATAAAGTTAGATAAATTCTGCGTGAATCCATTTAGAATATCTTCTTGACCATCTGACTCTTGGTTTACCTCTTTAATCGAGCTTTGTAATCCAACAAGAAGAGATTGTTGACCATCTAGTTGCTCCGCCAAACTCTTAGAGCTTGGCTTGTAAAAAGCGTGCATCGTTTCTTGGAAATCTCGTTCTTTTTGTAAAATTTGGTCAAACTCCTTACGAACAGAATTTAGGTCGGTCGCGATAAAGTTCCAATAGAGCGAAGACAAATTTTTATTCACTCGTTTACTTGCTTGTTCAATCTCTAATAACGCTTTTTCCTGATTCACTGCATTCAATTGTGTTTGTAATTTATAATCAAAGTTTACCTTGCTTGGATTGTTCTCATCATAAGTCATGGCAGTTTGTGAAAAATCCGATGGAATGTAAACCACGGCATCATACTTTAAATTGCGTAGGCCATTTTCAGCCGAGCTCCGACTTACCACATTCCACTTATAATTAGAATCATTTTCAAGAATATTTGTAATCTTACTGCCTAACTCCAATTTCTCGCCATCTTCTTCCATTCCAATGTCCTCGTTGACGATAGCGATAACCTGCGTGGCATTTTCTTTGATCTTAAAAGGCTCTTTCCCAATTGCCTGAAAAAAGACAAATGGAGACACAATAATGAAAATCGTTATAATAATTAGCTTCCATAAGCCACTCTTCATTACGTATGCACCTTCCTTTCAGTTAACATAAGAGGAATTTGAATCTTCGTATCCTTTCCATTTGAAACATAATACCCAAAGCCTGGTTGAATTTCTGTTTCCTTTCGTACATAAGGGAGGTTAAATAAGGTTTGGTCTGTTTTTTTCATTAAAACAATACCTTGTTGGATCTGCTTCACTTCAGCTGTTAATGGTTCAAATCCTCGAGATAAATCGTTATTAGAACCAGCAACAACAATATGGAAGCCTAAGTGTCCAAAGCTTGTCATATATCGAACGAGTTGATCCTGTGTCTTTTTATCAATGGTTTGTAAAAATCTTGCATAACCATCAATAAACAGATAAATTGACTCATACTGAACAGTGTTAATACCTTGCTCCAGCATAAGCTGTTGCTCTCTGGCTCTTTCATGTAAGATATCATCGAGGGAATCTAACCAGTTTTTAATAGAATCATTAGTAGTTAAATAGACAACTTGCTCCTTATCTCTGTAATCAATTAAACCTTGGTCAATTGAATCAAATATAGCTAATTGTTGGACACCTTGATCTATGGTGTTATGGAGCAGTACCTTTACTATATTTGTTTTTCCTTTTTGAGATTGCCCAACAATAACACAATGCTTATGCTGCTTAAAATCAACACATACAGGTTGAACAGTCTCTTCGTTTAAGCCGATTGGAGTCACACCTGTTTGTGAATTTTTCAAATAAGTTACAAACTGTTTGTAATTTAATTCTGTTGGTAGCATTGGAATTCCAACAGGTTCATCCAAGTCACTGTATTTGTCTTGTAAATGCTGTACCTCTTCTTTCAATAGTCGCAATTGCTCATAATCATCCTTTCCTTCATTGGACAAATAAACTTGTGAAAGATAAGTTTCATCCTTTTTAATAAGGACCCGTCCAGGGATTGGTTCAGGAATGAACGGTACCCGCCCAACTATCGAAAATGCTTCGTTATGATCAATTAAATAGTGAACAATTTTCGTTCTTAATGTATTTAATAATGATTGTCTAATTGAATTTAGTCTTGTTGCAGATAAAATGATATAAATTCCTAACGATTGTCCGTCTCTGGCAATTTGTTGCACCGTTGTTTCAAAATCAAGCATTTCTTCTTTTACAACATCAAAATTATCAATTGTGATAAATAATAGTGGAAGCTTTTTTTCCGACAAATGGTTGTACATTTTTATCGAGCTGACCTCTAATTCCTGAAACAGCACCTTTCGATTAGCCATTTCCTCGCGTAATCTACCAACCAATTTTTCTAATTTTCGATCTTCATCCATGATGAAATATTCTGCTGTATGCGGTAATTGTTTTAACGGCAGCAAGCCTCCATTTCCAAAATCTAAAAGGAAATAGTGTATTTCCTCTGGAGAGTATTCGTGAGCCATTCCCATTAAAAGTGTTATTAGTGTTTGCGTTTTTCCATAACCGGAAGAACCGATTAATCCGATGTTTCCATCCTCAATTAATTCATAATAATAAGGTGATTGAATTTGCTTATCTGGTTCATCCGTCATAGCCACTAATACACGTGGTGATTTTTCCTTAGCATGATGATTTGAATACTTATATAAACGATTTGCTAAAGGCTCTAACCATGGACTTCTTAGCTTCTTAATTCCAAGCTTCTTTTGCGTGCTCTCGATTTTATCCACAATTAGTTCAATTTCTGTCTTCACTGTATTTATTACATTCTGTTCAGTTGCAAGATCAGATAATGGGATAAGTCCCAGGTCAGTTACTATCGCCACCTCGTCCTCACTTATCGTTGTATCTTCTTGATAAGGTGCTCCACTCCATGCTGATTGAAAAAGTTCATATACCTCGTTGTTCCCAACCTGCAAGTACCCTCTACCAGTTATGGTTATACCAGCTGCATCTCCATTTTTCAGAATCTCTCGACTGTCCTCAACATTTTGAACTTTTAGCGCTACTCTAAATCTAGCATTACTTAAAATCTGATCATTGATCACCCCACCTGGTTTTTGCGTTGCTAAGATAAGGTGAACACCGAGACTTCTTCCAATACGAGCTGCACTGACTAGCTCCTGGATAAACTCAGGTTCCTCACTTTTCAATTCAGCAAACTCATCTGAAATGATAAATAGATGGGGAAGCGGATCAGTTGTCTTCCCTTCTTTGTACATTCGTGTGTATTGATTTATATGTGTAACCTGATATTCATCAAATAAACGCTGTCTGCGTTTTAATTCACTTTTTATCGAGGCAAGTGCGCGCATGCTAAAGTTTTTACTTCCCTCGATATTCGTAATTGTCCCTAACAAATGAGGAATCCCTTTAAATGGTTGAGCCATTCCTCCTCCTTTATAGTCAATTAACAGAAATGACACCTCATGCGGATGAAAATGTACGGCTAGTGATAATATGTAGGTTTGCAAAAATTCACTTTTCCCTGATCCAGTTGTTCCTGCAAGCAAACCATGAGGACCGTGAGCCTTTTCGTGCAAGTTTAAATCAACAAGGTCATTTTTCCCTTTTAAACCAACGGGAACAGCCAATGATTTTGCAGACTCCATCGTCAACCAGTTTTGTGAGATTGGAAGATCCTCTATATCCTTCACCTGAAGCATTTCCAAAAATGACACAGAATCAGGTATTGAGTTAGTCATCCCAACCTGGTGATCGAGAGTTCGTAGCATTCTTGCAAAAGCTTCATTATTTTTTTGTGTATGTTCATCTAAGCGAAAACTAATCTGCACTGCTTTTTTCTGCTGAATTAATATATCGCCTTCTTCGTCATTGATATAACGGACAAGTGTATGAATATTGTCCGAGAAGCTTTCCTTTACCTCGGCAACGAATACTACTGAAATTCCTAAGTGACTATACTCTCCCTCTAAATATTGCATAATCACATGCTCAGAAATTAATTGCTGGTCTGTAATAAAAAAGATTAAATGAGGCAAAAATTTCAACTTTTCCTTATCTTCTGCAAGGTCACGTTCTCTAATCATTTCGTAAATAAAGGTGAGTAGTTGATCCCTAGTTCTTTCGTTATAAATAAACCCTTTTGCAAATGATTGCGGAAATTGAAAGTGTGGAAGCCATTTCATCCATTCCCATTCACCATACTCATCTTCATTAAAGATGAAAATAAAACGAACATCATGGTAGCTATGCTGAAAAGCCAATTGTCCAATTAGTTGATGTAGCTCTTTTTTGAGTACAGACCTTTTACCAATTAACCCGATTGCTCCTTCTGAAAGATTGACTGTAATCGGAAGATTCTTTAAGGAACGATAGGTACTCTCTAACTTTTGTGACTCTTCTAATAAATCATCTATTTCACGCTTTGACATATCTGTATTATTATTAGTCATGCTAAAACTCGCAGGAACTGTCCCTCTACCAAGTCGAAATTGTAAAAAATCATCACTCTCAATTGTTCTCTCCCAAATTCGATCAGAAATATGAGAAGTAAGATATTTCATTCGTTCAAAGCTGGGAAAGTGAAATTCTAAAACCTTCTGCTGCTTTAGGGCTAATTGCTCTAACTCTTCCCGCTTTGTTACAAGGTATTGCTTGTAAATTCTTCTACGACGCTGTTCATTTTGTTTATGGCGTTTTCTATCTTTAATGTATTGTGCGGTTGACGTTAGTAAAGTTGTTAGGAACATGACAATCGAAACAACGATAAAAATTCCTCTTGGAACAAAAATTGTTATGAATGTCATCGCAATGAGCATTGTTAACGGAGGAAGGATAATAAGCCACAAGCCACGACGGCTGTCTTCTACTTCCTGTGAGGGGAAAGCCAACTGCACTTTATCATCAGGAAGATCATAAATCATTCGAGGTGTCCGTCGATAAATAGGATAACGCTTTTGCATTTCTGATTGAGGCATTTCTATAATAGGCAAGCTACACTCGAATTTCTCAAGGTACTTTACCTGTATCGTATCCTCAGCGATTAAAGTAATTTGCATGAAATCCCAAAGAATAGTATCTCCCTTTTTAATAACAGAGCGTTCCTTTTGCTGATGACCATTCACATATAATCTAGTTTTCAATCCTTTTATCTTCCACTCAGTATGTTGTTTATATAGGGTAAATTCTTCATTATCAGAAAGGGAATTTATCCCCTTCACTAAATCACCAGTTTGTGGAGCAATCGTAAACAGACACTCACCTTTATGACCAATATAAAATGTTCTCTCAAAAGCAAATTCCTTCGTTATCATCATTTTTAATGAATGGTCCCCTAGGGAAACCTGTTGTTCTTGATTAAGATTAATATTAATCTCTAATTCATTATCTATCTTTATACGAGCAGCATTTTCCTCTACCAATACTAAAATAGTGTCCTCTACCTCTTTTACACTAGATATTGTCAGCGTATCAGTAAGACTAGTACCAATCGTAATCGGTTCTTTTCTTCCTTGCTCTACTAAAATAGATTGATAGGTGTTCTGATAAAATATCCAAAGTCGAATCAAGCTATTCACCTCTATTGCTTCGTTGTTGGTTGAGCCTGTTTAGTTGGACTCGGGTGTCTTCTTCTCTGTTTTTTCCTCTTGCCCTGTTACCTCGTTTTGGACATTGCTCTGTTCTGTTTGCGATTCCTCCGTCTTTTCTTGAGCTGTATCCGTTTGTACATTATTTTGAGTCGATGTTTCAGCATTTTGTTCAGTCTCTGCATTAGACTGCACGTCTGCTTCGTCTTGTTGATTGTTCTCTTCTTCAATCTCTTTCATAAAAGCATCCAATTCTTGTTCTATTTCTGAGATTTTCTGTTGTCGTTCTTCATTTTCTATTTCTTCATCTGCCTTTATTTGTTCTCGATATTTTATTAAACCGTAAATGATAATATCGCGATCTTCCAGAAATCTAGCAGCATCTAACGCCTTGTCAGCCTCTCCTCTGCCTATATGAATCCAATACTTGTAATAAAGTGGATCCGATTGCAGTGTTACGGTATTTTCTACGTAGTCTTTTTGTTCTTCCGTTAATGACTCATTCACAATGTATGATATCGCTAGTTCAAACTGTGCAACATTAGGTAATTGGTCAATTTCATAAGATTCTAATGTGGTCACGACTTGACTATAACGTTTATTTAAATAATGCTCCTGTGCTTCAATTACATTGGACTGTCTAGGATGCAGAAAAAATAAAGAATAAATCAAATAAATAAGAACTGGAACAAAACAAACACAAACAGTCCAAAATACAGATCGACTCCACTTCCATTTCCTTTTACTGATACGGATCAGTGTAGATTCTTTTTCTTTTAACTTCTTCCTATGGGATTGAATGACTTTTAGTAAATGATCATAATCAGTTGCTTGAAGAATCGATTGCGCAAGTTTAGACAAATTTAATGTCTTATAATAGTGAAAGTATTCCTCAAAGGAATAGTCGTTATCGAGTAAAGCAGCTACAGTTGCCTTAGTTTCTAACAATTGGACCTCTTGATTTTTTTCATAAGGTGGGATACTTTCCATAACTCCATAGTGTAGAAAATACGGTGCTAAACCTTGGTCAAACACTAAATTATCAGGACAAACAACTAAATGTGTTCGAAGCAAATCATGTTCCTTCACTTTACCTACTAACTGATAGGCAGTTACCGTTCGATCTCTCTCTTCTAGCTTAAGGAAAGAGCTTATACTTAAATAAGAATCGGGCAAACGATAATCAATTACTACTTGATCATCCGTCATGGTTACTTTCTTGTTAAACTGCTTTTCTATCTGTTCAAGGAAGGATATCTCCTCTAGCGAATCTAGTTTTATTTTTTCTTTCTGAAAAGAAAAGGTAACGATATTTTTTTCTTTCTTTATCGTTGCTTCTAGTTTTTCTTCAATGTAAGAAAGCTCATTTTCAGCCATGACTTCAAAATCTCCTTTACCACGCTTGGTTCATTTGCTTTTAACTATAAAACTTCAATCCTATCTCCTGTCATAATCCCAACATCAACCAACCGATGATGACCTGGAATGATGTTATTTTTATTCACAACTCGTACCCATGTTCCTTCACGTATATTTATATCTAATTGCTTTTGTTTCCAAGCAATATCAACTAGTTTTTTAACAGTATGGTAATCCGATAAACGTAAATCTAATTTATCATCGATATAATTGCATAAATCTACAGTAACCTCTATGTACACACATACCACCTCATAATGAGGGAGCGCCTATTAGATAAGCGCTCCCTATGGTTATGTTATCTATAAACTCGTTTGTCTTATCTACGGATTTGACTAGCAATATCTGCATCTGCATCTCGAAGTGCTTGAGCAGTGCTTTTAAGTTGAAGGTTAATACTATCTAATAATTCCTGCATATCTACAAATGATGGGCGAAGCATAACATATTGATCTTGGAATGCCCTTGAAGATTCCCCTTCCCACATCCCTACTAATCTTTCAATCATTTTGTCTAGACGAACGATCTGATCCTGTACTTCTACTCCTTCTTTTCCATAGAGATCTGCGACTTGTTCTAGCTCTTCTGGTGTTACGCGAATTGTACCTGACATTGTAACCTCTCCTTTTAATGAATTTTATTTCACTTATGTATAAGTGATTTGAAATGGATGTCTATGTCGTCTATAGATAACCAATTCACTATATATCAATACCATATTATTGAGTCATAATATAGATATTTTTGTATTTTTTAACATTAAATGGTAGTATATTCCTCATTTCAAATTCATCATAAGGTTAAAATACCTATAAATAAATATGAGACAGAAAGGTATTTAGTACTATTCCTTTTTTTGGTAATATTGCATTAATATGTATGTTAATTAACGTTTTGTCTTGTAAAATATTAAAAGGCAAACTATTAAAAAATAGTTTGCCTTTTTATTCCTAATCTTGAGAAAGTCTCTTAATAATCGTTGCCAACAGAAGTGTTCTTTCTACTAAGCTCGGAATTTCCAAGTATTCTTTATCACTATGAGCATTTCCACCAACAGGGCCTAATCCGTCTATCGTTGCAACCCCAAGTGAAGAGGTATAGGATGCGTCAGAACCACCGCCTGTTGCTGTATCTTCTATTTCGATCCCGATTTCATCTCCAACATCTTGAATAATTCGAAGCAACGCTCTTGTTTTTTTATTTTTCTCCATAGGTGGTCGATTCATTTCACCTTCTAGAACTATTTTCGTTCCAGACACCTCAGTAGTTGAACAAATTTCTTCAAGTCGTTCTTCAATGATTTCAACCTGCTCCATTTCTTTCATTCGCACATCAATTTGAGCTTCGGCATGATCAGAAATTGTGTTAGCACTTGAGCCACCTTCAATTAAACCTACATTAACACTAATGCCATTTTCATGATCTGAAAGTTCATGTAGTTGAATAATTTTATGTGCCAGCTCTTCAATTGCACTTCGCCCTTTTTCAGGCTCAATCCCCGAATGTGCCGCTTTTCCTTCAACAATAAGTGTGTAATTACCTTTCCCTCTGCGCGCTGTAACCAATGAGCCATCCTTTCGCGCAGGTTCCATGACGAGAGCATATCTCATACCTTTTGCTTCACTTTCAATGAGAGATCGTGATGTTGGTGAACCAATTTCTTCATCGCTATTAAGGATAATTTTAATCTTTTTATAGCCTTCATGTCCTTCGTTTAGTAATGCTTTTATAGCGTATAAAACAGCCGCTTGACTAGATTTCATATCAATAACACCCGGTCCATATGCTCGATTGCCTTCAATTTTAAAAGGTCTTTCTAATGCAGTTCCTTTCGGAAAAACTGTATCCATATGAGCTATAATAACGATGTTAGGATTTTTTGCTTCTTTATGCTGAATAACCAAATGATTTCCGTAACTTTCTTGTGGAATAACTTTAACATGAAAACCTAGTGCGGTGTAGTTATCCTGTAGTATGTGTCCAATTTGGTCGACACCTTCTTTATCATGTGAGCCGCTATCTATGTTTACTAGTTTTTCAATAAAAGTCAGCATTTCATTTTGTTGCTGATATATAAATGATTCCATGGAGCCGTTTCCTTCTTTCCTCTACCTGTTAATATCCAGTTAAAAAGATTTTACCAGAATAAAGGCAGAAAGGTAAGTAGTGTTTCCTAGGATGATATGAGAAGATTTGCTAAAATCCAAAGCAGGACAAAGCTTAAGATGATCGTTATATTAGATAAAGTTCCTACAAATTTTTGATCATACTCAAATTCGACAGAATAAGGTAACACTGAAACAGATGTTGGTAACAAGAACCCCATTAATAAAGTATATTTAAACATATCATCAAATGGGAGCAGAAAATAACAAGAAATCCCTATTAATAAACCAATCCCATATCTTACCCCTAGAAATTGCACCATTAGTTTTATATAGCTTTTATCAAATGTAAAATTCAGATAAATTCCTAGCAATAATAAAGATAAAGGCATATTTGCTGCAGAAATAATATCAGCAACATTTAATATGGTTGAAGGAATTTGTAACCCAATTAAATTAACGATCACTACGATAATATAGGTCATAAGAGGGATCGATTTTGATAACTTAATAATCACTGTTTTAGGATCCAGCTTTACATCTTCTTTTGAATAAAAACTCCCAATTAAATAGCTTAAGCCAAAAACAATAAATGCATTTCCAACATCAAACATCCCAAAATAGGTAAGTCCTTCTTTCCCAAAAATAACTTCTACTAATGGATAAGCAAAAAGACCAATATTAAAGCCCGGTACCATCATCCCAAGCATACCCTTTATGTTTCTTTGTTTTTTCCTAAATAAAAAAAGGGCAAAAAAACCGATGCAGATCCCGTAGAGAAAGCCTATTAAGATTAGTAAAAACAACGATGTTTCTATTTTAATATCATGAAAAGTCACGATGATTAAAGTTGGTAGAGTGATATTAAAAATAATTCTTGATAATCCCTCACCGTCTTTTTCCTTAATAATGCCCCGTGTTTTCAAAAAATAACCTAAGGCAATAATGACGACGCAATACAAAAACTGCAAATTAAAACTACCCAAAATGACAAGACTCCTTACATGTATTAAATTCCTTTAGTTGACTACTGTATACAATATTGCTCATTTTACCTGACATCTAGCACATTATCAATCTAATCAACTCAATCCTACCATTCTATTTCATTATTCATAATTTTATGATAAATTAAGTAGGACTACTTTGAGAGGATGTTGCAGGAAATGACAAAATTTGAAAACATTACGATAGAAAAGAAGGCAAATGTTTATTTTGAGGGTAAGGTGACAAGTCGTACCATCTTATTTGAAGACGGAACGAAAAAAACTCTTGGTGTCATGCAGCCAGGTGAGTATGAATTTTCTACTAGCTTCAAAGAAGAGATGGATATCACAGCAGGTCATTTAGAGTATAAATTACAAGGTGAAGATTGGAAAACAATTGACGGTCAAGGTGTTTTTTATGTACCGGCAAATGAAACATTTCAAGTAAAAGCGAACTCTGTTGTTGATTATTGTTGTTCATACATAAGTGAATAAACATTAAAAGTCGTCCCTAACAGGACGACTTTTATCTTACTTTAGTTTATCTTCTTGCTTCCACTTTATAATGTTTTTTCAACTTCTACTAGCAATTGAAAAATAAATTGATAAAGAGATCCAATTACTTCACCAATAGTCATCGTTTCTTCAAAACCCTTTAACACATCAAGCGTAATATTTAAGTCCCATAATCCGTCTTGTTGATTAAACATTAAATTATATTTCTTTTCTCCTTCTAGTAACTCACGGTCTAGAAAGGACTTAATTGTTTTTTCTTGATTCTTTTTGAGCTTTAATCCAAGCATAGCCTCATATGTTCCAAAAACATCGTCAACCTCTAATGAAACTGCATCAATTGCTATGATGTGAAACCATTTTGATTCAACATAAAGAAATTCAGCTTTCTGTTTTTTAAAATATGATATAGATTCAGATAAGAAAGAATCTGATTCTGTTTCAATCAATTCATCTGTTTCTTTATTACTTCGCTCAATATAAGCACCCAAAAACCTATTTTCTATATTCTCATTACTACCATTTTCATGAAAAGAAATATCATTTTCTTTCATATACTCTTTTTCTACTAGATATAATGGCATTTCTTTATCTAATTGCTGAATCTGATTCTTTAACAATATATATCCTCCATTCTTTCCAATACTCTCTATTTACAAGTATAACCTTTTATTTCAATTTATAAATCCATTTCAATAAGAACCGGACAGTGGTCACTACCCAAAATATCACAATGGATTTGAGAATCTACTAGACGATTTGTTAATGCTTTTGACACAATAAAGTAATCAATACGCCAACCAATATTCCGTTCACGTACTCTACTCATATAAGACCACCAAGAATAAACATCTTTTCGTTCCGGATACAAGTAACGGAAACTATCAACAAATCCTTCATTCAGTAGTAAAGACATTTTTTCGCGCTCTTCATCTGTAAAGCCTGAGTTTCCTTTATTTGATTTAGGATTTTTTAAATCTATTTCCTGGTGTGCTACGTTTAAATCTCCACATAAAATAACAGGCTTGTTTTTCTCCAAGGTTGTTATATATTCACGAATGTCTTCTTCCCATTGAAGTCTCTCATCAAGCCTTGCTAAATCTCTTTTTGAATTAGGTGTGTACATCGTAATGAGAAGGTATTGTTCAAATTCTAACGTTATAATTCGACCTTCTGGTTCTTCGTTCAAATCACCAACACCGTACGAAACAGACAATGGCTTTTGTTTCGTAAAAACGGCAGTACCTGAATATCCTTTCCTTTTGGCGAAGTTCCAATATTGGTGATAACCTTCAAGCTCTAAAGAAAGCTGTCCTTCTTGCATTTTTGTTTCCTGAATACAAAATATATCGGCGTTAACTTCATTAAAGTAGTCTAAAAATCCTTTTTTTACACAAGCTCTTATTCCATTTACATTCCATGATACTAATTTCATCTATTTTCTCCCTGATTCTAAAATTGACTGTTGAACTTATATACTAAACGATTTCACTAAAATACTAAACACATATGTTCTCTAGATAATAAAATAAGCGGTAAAAGCTTTTGGCTTTTAACCGCTTATTAGCTAGTTCTTATCCAATTGAATTTCTTTTATTTTTTGTCGTTGCTCCTCAGGCCACCATGCTCCACAATCGTCCGATACAACACATGCTGCACATGTATTTAAATCATACACCTTCATTCCAGTAATTGGAGGTGAATATAAATGAAGAGTAACCAGCTTCGACTTATTTGAAACAGACATTTTATGCACACCCTTTTCGGGTGCAAAAAATATTTCACCATTTTCTTGAAATTCGGTAAAGATTTCTTTAGGCATTTTCGTTCCATCTACTTTATATACCGTATTTTTTGCCGTCCCATTTATCACTTGAATCCATCCAAAGGAGCTGCCATGATCATGTGGCGCACATTCTAACTGAGACCAATTCATTACTAACAATTCAACCTTTTCGTTTTTATAAAGTAATTTCCGGTAGTATGGCTTATCTTCTTCTGTTCCCAATATAGGCTCCAATTCTTCATGCTGAATAGCCAGTTCCTCCAACGCCTGTTTTAAAGCATCACTCGATGTATTTTCCAAATTTCCAAGAATCTCACTTATTCGGTCTTTATAATCCATACGAATGTACCTCCTGTTGTTGCTTTTCTGGATGTCTTTTAGGCAGCAGGCTGTTCATATGTATTGGTAAGTTCTTGTTGTTTATTAAGTAAAAAATTATTATTTTAGTAACGGTGAAGCCTTTGTAAAAGACTTAATTTATTTGTACTTTTTTGAAAAAAAGAAACCATACAACCTTTCAAATTGACCGTTAACAAAAATCACTCCTATTATAATTATGATTCCTCCTACTACACTTATGAGAATAATTTTTTCGTTTAGTAAAAGAACAGCTGCGATTAATGTTGCAACTGGTTCTAAATAAAGAAAAACAGAAACCTGAGATGCTTCTAGTACATGTAAGGCTTTTGCCCAGTACCAATAAGCAACCCCTGATACAAACACACCTAAAAAAAGTAAATGAGCCCACTCTCCAGCCTGTAAATGAGAAATAGCCTCCCATCCCTTATTACGAATCAAAAAAGGTATTGTTAAAACAAAGCCTAGTAAGCTCATATAAAACGTAATAACTAGCGGTGAAAGAGGGATATTTAATTTTTTTAATAAAACAGAATAAACCGCCCAGTTAAGTGTGCTTAGTAACATTAGTAAGTAACCTATGTTTAATGCAGGTTCAAACGTTTTGTCACTACCACCTGTCGTGATCATTAGTACACCAAAAAGAGCTAGTATCATGCCAATTGCTTTTAGAATCGTCATTCTTTCATTTAAGAAAATCATCGACAAGATTACAGTAAAAATAGGTGATAAAGAAATCATCCAACCTGCAGAAGATGCATCAATTGTTAGCAATGCACTAGCTTGAATAACCTGATGAATAAAAACACCTAATATGCCTAAAACAATTAAATGTGGGATATACACAGGACTGATTTTCAGTTTTTCCCTTAATAAAAGTAAAAGACAGAGAAGAAAGAGAGCACCGATCCCAAATCGAATAACAAGCAATGTAAAAGGATCTAGCCTGTCTAACACCGCTTTTGTCGAAACAAAGGATACTCCCCAAAATGTGATGGACATTGTGGCATAAAGCGAAGCGGCTAATTTATGGTTTGATGATAACATAATAAATACCTCTCTATTTTAGTCTCTCCTTATCATATGCTTGTCCTTTTGACGAATGTATAAAAATACGAAAGTTCATCCTTACCTCACGTATTATTTGAATTATAGTCTGTTTATGGTACAATGAATGAGTATTCATTCATAAAGAATAGTTAAATAAATTAGAAATACAGAGGTGGTAACGTGCAACAAATTGGTCCAATCCAAATTATTGAAGGTCCACATAAAAGTAAAGTTCCGTATTCCAGAAGTCTATATATAGCAAGTTCTCATGAAAAGGTGTTAATTGATACAGGTGCTGATCCACACTCGCTCCAACAATTAAACAAACAATCCGGCGTTGACTTAGTTATTAATACACACTACCATCCCGATCATACTTGTCATAATTATTTATTTCCGAAAGCAGAAAAATGGATAAATAAAATTGAATACGAGATGTCATTAACAGTTGAAGGAATTGCAAAAGCAAATGGAGTTTATCAAGAATGGGGTTCTCCAGGCGTAAAGGAATGGGCAAAGAACATTCCACAAACATGGATTCAAAGCCTTTCTGAAATTAACGGGTATTACGAATACGAGAAAGAATACCGTCTTGGAGACGTTAACGTTATCTTTTTGCATACACCAGGTCATACCAAAGGCTTTAATTGCCCTTATTTTCCTGACTTTGGTGTTGTATTTACAGGAGATTATGATATGACAACATTTGGTCCATGGTACAACGGTACAGATGGTAACATTGATGAGTTTATCTCTTCAGCCCAACGCCTTCTCTCCTTAGATGCTAACACGTTTATTACAGGCCATCAAAAAGGAACATTTCAGAAAGACGAATTTCACGCTGCAATGAAAAAATACCTTACAATCATCGACCAGCGAGATAACGTAATTGAAAAATATGTAAAACTAGGTTTAGATTTTGAAGAATTAACAAGTATCGGTATTTTTTATCCAAAAAACACTTTAGAGCATTCTATTCTTAAAACGTGGGAACGAAGTGGAATAAGAAAACATCTTCATCGTTTAGGCTATAAGGTTGAGAATGGAACGATCAAACATTTGGTTTATTCTAATAAAAAATGATCTTGTAGCACCCATATGGAGTTCCTCATCACCATTGTGCTGTGGACCTCCTTTAGATGAATGATGGATAGAAAGTTCTAGTCAACTCCCTATCCATACTCTTTATTCATCCTCGTCCATCATATCCTCAAAAACAGCCGACACTTTTTCAAATTCATCGTCACTTTCAATTGGAGACAAATCTCCTTCACCATCAATCTTTAAAAAGAAAATATCAATATCTTCTTCCGTTTCCGCTTGAATATCATCAACAAATCCTACTGCTACATAATCAGTTCCTTCTAAAGTAATCGCTGCAAGAACTTCCACTTCATTTTCCTGATCATTTTCGTCCGTAATCGTAAATACTTCTCCTACTTCTACTTTATCCATGAATAATAGCTCCCTTCACACGTACATATAAATGATGATTACTTCTTTATCATGCCAAATTTATGTAATTTCATTCAATACATTTTTAAAAAAAATTCTATTTTTTTAGTTATCACATTTAATATTTGATAAAAGAAAGGGTGCTTAATTATGTCCTATTTTTCTTATCCGCCTTTCAACCGTTCAACTCCCTCTGCTCAATTACACACAACACAACAAAGAACACTTATTTTAGAAGGTAGAGGAAAAGTAATTGCCCCACCCGATCAAGCGATTATTACGATTGGATTTGTTACGGAGAATAAAGATGCTAAGAAGGCACAGGCTCAAAATGCTGTATTGACAAATCAAGGTTTAACTGCTCTTAAGGAAATAAATATTCAACAAGAAGATATTCAAACAGTCTCGTACATCATTCAACCTATTTACGAATTCACCGAAGGATCTTCTATCTTAAAAGGATATAAAGTACAACATACTTTTGAAATAACAGTAAAAGATTTAAACCTAGTTGGTGCAGTGTACCAAGCGGTTGTAGCAGCGGGAGCAAATATCGCAGAGAATATCGAGTTTGTTGTTTCAAATAAAGATTTTTACTATCAGCAAGCATTACAACTTGCAATCAAAAATGCAACTGAAAAAGCGTCAAGCATTGGTCAGCTGCTGGGTGTTAGCATGAATTCCGTTCCAATCAAAGTTACAGAGAATTCTACAGTCATTTCACCAAGAGACTATACACTTTCTTTCTCTGCTGAAGCCACTTTACAAGCAGCACCTCCTATACAAAGAAGTAAGCTTGAAATTGAGGCAATCGTAACAGCAGTTTTTTCTTATTAAGAAAGGGCGAATACATCATTCGCCCTCCTTCATTATTCATTTTGCTCTAAAAAAGTCTTAATTTCTTCTGTTAATTCTTCTCTAATAGCATCAATTTTCTTGAAATCCATTGCTTCTATATAATAAGATTCTAACTGATCTCTTAACTGCTTCGCTTCAGCAAGATAGGATATCGCTTCTTTCATTTTGTCTTTATATGCTTTTGTTGTTCTAGCAATGTCCTCTGCGTATTTTTCATCTGTTCCAGGTGTGATGCAGCGTTCATACATATCAATTATTTCATCAGAATTTCTTTCAGGAAAATATTCATGTGGTGCAGTACTGTCAAAAATAGCAATTCCCTTTTCACGTAAAATCACCATATCAAGGCTGTTAGGATCAAAACCACAATGATACACTTCTACATCAAAACCTCTTTGCTCACCTGCAGCCACAATTTTCTTTAACATTGTTGACTTACCTGAACCGGCTCTTCCTTTTATAAAGTAACGTTTTTCGATATCTTCTGTTAAATTCTGAATAAAATCAACAGCTCCATCTGGAGTTGCTGCTCCTAAAAAACGATGCTGAACTCTAGGTTTTTTATCTAATTCTTCCTCTCCGTAAAACAAGGAAATAATTTCATCTGTTAATTGATTAGCTTTAGCAAAATCCATGTTAGAAATATAAATGTCTTCAATATCATCATGCGCTCTTAATGAGGCAGCAAATGTTTCATATGCTTGATTAAATTTCTTTGAAATCTCCTGATTAAGAGTAAGTATTTTTTCTTTATGCTGCGATAATTTGTTAGAATCCCAAGCAACACCTAGATTTACATACTCTTCAATAACACCTGGTGCATTAGGTTCAATAACATGTGGTGCTGTTCCATCAACAATTCCTAATCCCTCATTTGGAAGAATCACTCCATCAATGGACTTGTTATCAGAAGCACAATGTAAATACTCTACATCATATCCCTTTTCTTCCATAATTTGACCAACATGCTTCATAAGAGAAGATTTTCCCGTACCTGGGCCTCCCTTTAATATATATAAACGTTGTAAATCTTGTAATACTGAGTCATATAAACTATAAAATCCTTTAGCAGTGTTTCCTCCTGCATAATAATGATGAACTTTACCTGTCATCTAATCACCCCTTAGCGCCATTTACCTTAACATATGTAGATTATCTTACAAGGGTGAATGCCTATTTTTTCAAAATCGCTTATTCCTCAAAACTTTTGTATAATATTCCTATATTTAATAAAGGAGACCGTTTCGATTGAACTCAAAAGATCTAGAACAAAAAATTATTCAAAACTACCAGCAAGATGAAGGAATGATGATTTTGATTTTTGCACAATGGTGTGTGAATCATGATCTTAATCCAACAGAACTTTATTTAAGAGCCTATCCTGGGCAATCTGAAAATTATGCCCTTCAACAAACAATTGATTTAACCGTTTCTAAGGAAGAATCAGAGCACATCCCAGATCAAACCCTCCTTAATGTTTTATCATTGTTTGGCAATGAAGACCTCGCTTTTGTTGTAACAGAGGAAATAAATAAAAGAAAAAAATAAGAAGGAAGAATTTGAGGTGGTGGTCAAAGCCGTTTTTTGCCTTGCCGAAGGATAGATTTTCTGTATAAGTTGATAGATTATTCGGAGAAGTTGATAGATTTTTGATCATAGTTGATAGATTTTCCTGAAAGGTTGATACATTTCTGATACTTAGATACAAATCAGCAGGATAAAAGGCAAGATTCTTATGTAAAAAGCACGCCAATATTCGGCGTGCTTTCCTTATTTATCAAATCTTTTAAACACTAACGTGGCATTATGTCCACCAAAGCCAAATGAATTCGATAAAACAACAGAAACATCTGATTGCTTTGCTTCATTAGGTACATAATCTAAATCTAGTTCCTCATCGGGTGTTTCATAGTTAATGGTTGGAGGAATTACACCATCTTTGATTGAAAGCAAAGAGAAAATTGCTTCCACTGCACCTGCTGCACCCAACAAGTGTCCTGTCATCGACTTTGTTGAGCTTACAGAAAGTTTGGATGCATGTTGACCAAATACTTCTTTTATCGCTTTTGTTTCATTTAAATCATTATAATAAGTACTTGTACCGTGGGCATTAATATAATCAACATTCTCTGCCTTCAAATTAGCATCTGATAATGCTAGTTTCATAGCACGTTGTCCGCCTTCTCCTTCTGGCGCAGGTGTGGTAATATGATATGCATCCCCAGTCGCACCATAGCCAACAATCTCCCCGTAAATTTTAGCACCGCGAGCTAAGGCGCGCTCTAATTCTTCTAAAACAACAACACCTGACCCTTCCGCGATAACAAATCCGTCACGATTTTTATCAAAAGGTCGACTTGCAGTGTTTGGGTCCTGATTTGTCGATAAAGCCGTCATGTTAGTAAACCCTGCGACTGTCATCTCGGTAATCGATGCTTCAGATCCACCGGCAATCATCATATCTGCTACTCCATTTTGAATAACTCGAAAAGCATCGCCAATAGAATTAGCACCCGAAGCACATGCAGTTACTGAGCAATTGTTAATCCCCTTTGCTCCAATCTCAATTGAAACCCTGCCAGAGGCCATATCTGGGATGAACATAGGAATAATAAACGGACTAACACGCTTTGGACCTTTATTTAAATAGCGTTTATGTTGTTCCTCAAATTCATCAAGTCCACCGATTCCTGAACCTATCCATACTCCAACACGTTCTGGGTCAATTGTTTCTCCTATTTTAATTCCCGAATCATTCACTGCCATTTTACTTGCTGCTATTGCAAAATGAGTAAATCTTGCCATTCTTCTCGCTTCTTTAAAATCAATATACTCATCTGTTGAAAAATTCTTTACTTCTCCAGCTACTTTTACTTGAAACTGCTCTGAATTAATTCGTGTTAATGGTGCGATGCCCGATACTCCACTTTTAATATTTTCCCAGGTTGTTCGTACATCATTACCTAGGGGTGTTACAGCTCCAATACCTGTAATGACAACTCGCTTCTTCATGTTAGCTTCTCTCCTTTTTAACAATGATATGATATATATTAATTCTTTTCATTTGATTGTTAAATAGATAAATTATTACTTGGTCTTAGTAGCACATACATATATCTTATACTAGATTATGAAAAATGAAAAGTTACCTGTACTAAAAGAAATTTTTTTTAAATGTAAAAAGACCTCTTTTTGAGGTCTTTTCCATTATAGTTCCAGTTTTTCAACAGCATCAATTAGTGATGTGATATCCTCTACAGTTTGAAATATTTCACTATTTTTTATTTCTTCCACCATCACTTCTCCATCTTGTTGAACTTGTTCAAACTGATTTAGTAATTCTTCATTTTTCGAAACAAGATCCTGGTGTAGGTCTTCAGCAACTGCTGGGGCATCTATGTTATTAAATTCTTCAATATTCTCGGTTAATGTGTTTACCTGATTTTCTAGTTCAGTTCTTATTTCTGGATCAGTTGCAGCATTTTCAACTAGACCTGGTGCATTTTCAGCAAATTCACTCATTGAATTCAATAAGCTATTTGCTTCATTAACATAGTCCAATGATTGATTTACTTCATCTACTACAGAGCACGCAGAGGTTAGCATAAAAACCGCAATCATGATAAGAAAAGAAAGCTTTTTCATTTTATCACTCCTATGAGTTTATAAGTTATATACGTATAATTGGTGAAGAAAGTTTCAAATACTTTGTTCTTACAAATGACGCTAAAAACAATAAAAGGCTAACATCATGGTTGTTAACCTTTTATTGTTTATGATTCACTTGTCACTAACCATTTGAGAAATTCCTGTTCGGGTTCAGTAAGAAATCGACCTAAGTCTCTTGAAAAATATAAATATAACTCTATGTATCTTTTTGCCATTTCGTCCATGAATATCCCCCTAGTATGTATAAGAACTTCTTTATTTTATCACGTTCATATGGTAAGTGGTAAAAAATTTTAAATTATTCTTCATCCAGAATATCATCTGAATCATCTTTATCATGTTCATTTTTCTCTTTAGTATCAAAGAACTCATTTATTTTTTCAACAATCGAATCGTCATTTTCTGTTGGGTGATGCTGAGCATGTTCTGTATCAATAAAATTCTGAAAGGTATATGTTTGAATGAGTTTCTTTTTATATTTGAAGTGTTTACCAACAATTAGTAACAATAATATTAATAGTAGAAAGAGTACAAAGTAGAAAATAATTACACCTCACTCTCTTAATTAAACTTATCATTTAAAAAGAAAAAGCTACGGTCGTAACTTTTCCTTCTAGGATCCTTAGAGCTAAGGCATCAAAAACAGGGCTTCTAATTGAGGATTTCCACCTGCAAGACCAACCGCAACTGCTGTATAGGTTTTTCCAGCTTTAAGCTGAACTTGAGGAATCGTTATCACAACATTATTAGTTCCGGCAACTCTAACCTCTAAATTAACGGTTAATGGAGATAATGTCATGTAATCTGTAGCTTTTTCGTACGGAACATTGGGAAAGAGCACCTTTCCACCTTGAACAGCGATATCAACATTTGGAGCATCTGGAGAGAGGTGAATAAACCGGACTTTTGCTTGATTCGGGCTTACATACGGTTTATCTACAAAAACAGTTAATTTAAGGTTTGCTACCTTACCAGTTGCTGCAACAGTGTAGTAAGTATTTCTTGTTAAAGAAAGCTGTTCTCTTAGAACAGGTTGAGTTGTTTCACCAGTTGGGTACACTTCAATCGTGTAGCGTCCATTAGGTAATTGTAAGTAATCCGTTGTTTCTTGAAAAACGAGATTCGTAATGGCTTTATTTCCGTTTACATAAACATCAACGCCTGGTGTGTCTGGTGAGGCATGAAATACACGTACAAAAGAATTCTGTTGTCCAGCTCTGTCTACCATTCCGTAAGTATGTCCGTGAAAATCTACAGCTGCAAGTTGTTGTACACACATTAAATGTTTTTGATAATACATGATGTGCAGCTGAGGATTTGAATATTTGTAGTAGTCAGCAAGCATTTGATATTTTGCCGATTCAAGTACCAACATTGATTCATTTTGGTGCATGCTATTCACCCCTAAAATAGTATTAACACCATACAATATGTAAAATGCCTATATAGTTTCCTATTTTATGTCATTTTTTACAAAAAATTATTTTTGCAATGGTAATATATTCTGCATAAAAACAGAGCAGATTTCTCTACTCTGTTTTCAGCAATCTTATTCATCTATTTACCAAGGAAAGCCTCTTCTTCTTCTGCGATCTTCAGCACCTAGTACATCATCATCTCGGTCATATCTTCTATCTCTTCTATTTTCTACACCTGCAACATCTTGATTAAAACGACCGCGACGTCTTTTATCTTCTGCTTCAACGATAAACACTTCATCAGCATTAATAATCACACGATCTGCATTAATCACTAGCCTTTTTCTATTTTCTGACATTTACCCCACCTCCAATCTCTTTTACTACATTTTATGAAACAAACAGAAATACGAGTGGACGAGTATAGTGGGACAACTCACCAATTTTATAGCCTTCAAAAAAATGTTACATAATCAATTCTAAGTCAGGAAAAAATAAACAGATACTATGGAAATGTGGGGTGAAAAGATAATGAAAAAGTTACTAGCAATTTTACTAGCAGCACTTCTTGCTACTTCTGTTGTGGCATGTGATGATGCTCCTGGTGAAGATGAAATCGGTGATGGTGAAATCAACGATGAGGAATAAGAAAACGACACACGGGTTATCCGTGTGTCGAATTTAATCTTCCTTTAATATAAAAACGAAACATTATAATAGCAATAGTGATGAGTACAACCAATCCACCAAAAATATGACGATAAATAAGCTCGACAGCCAAGCCATCCTGAAGAGTAATCATAATTCCTGTTAAAGTCACACCAAAAGCTCCTCCAAAAAATTGAATAAGCTGGGTCATTCCCATTCCTGTCCCAATCTCTTCAGTTGGGAGAATCCTTGAAACTTCATTAGCTATACTTGATGTAAGGGCTGAGAAACCGGTACTCATAAACATATAAGTTAGTAAGATAAAATACGGTGACTTCGTTGATAACAATGTAAATAAAACCGTTGCAATAAATAAGAAAAGCTGCCCAAAATAAATAAGCGGTCCATTGCCAAACCGGTCAATTAACCTTCCAATAAACTGTGCAGCCACAGCAGACAAGATAGCTCCAGGGAAAATCATCAAGCCAACCTCTGCAGGATCCTTTCCAAAAACATCTGTTAAAATGATCGGCATAAGAAAAAGGGTAGAAAAATGGGTGACAAATGCGACAAATCCGATAAAAAGCAATTTAAGATATTGTTTCTCTTTTAACAATTTTGGTTGAATAAACGGCATCGTGACTTGGTTAATATGCCTCCACATCAACAACAAGACAATCATACTTGAAAATAAAATGAAATATGAAAAGGTTGAGAGAAATAACAGGACACCTGTTACACCTATTGCTGTTAAACACCCACCTACCGTATCAAACTTCACCTTTTTAATCTCTTCTTTCGGCAACAGCTTTTGTAAAACTGGAATAAAGAACACAACCAAACCTGTTACTGCAAACAAATAATTCCATCCTAAATATTGCGTGATAGCTCCTCCAATAACAGGACCCAGTCCAAATCCTAGTGAAGAGGCTGATGCAATGAGGGCCATTGCTTTCCCTCTTCTACTTATGGGGATATATCTTCCTGCAAGCACCATGGCAAGACCTGGCACAGCCCCTGCTCCCGCTGCTTGAAGAATCCTTGTTGTTAATAGAAGTGGAAATGAGTTGGCAAAAAAGCCAATAACTGAAGCAACTCCTAATATGGATAGTCCGATAAGAAGTAATCTCGAGATTGGAATATAATCAGAAAGCCGACTAAATGTTAAAGTCGCTATGGCAAAGACAATTGAATATCCCGACACAATCCAAGATGCAGTTGAAGAGGTGAGAGATAAATCTGTTAACACACTTGGTAAGGCCACATTAAACATCGTTGTATTCATGACAACAAGCCAAACAATAAAACTCCAAATCAAGACAATTTTGTTTTCCTGAATGGATTCTACCCCTGTACTTTTAGGAGCAGCAATGGAAACCGAAGACATTTAATACCACCTGTTTCTTTCAATTTATTAAACAATAATACTATCATAATACGTTTTTTCTTCCTATAAAAGAAAAATGCTTCGAGTATCGAAAAATGAACTTTGTGAAACATTGTCCCAAATAAGCAAAAAAGGATGAACATGGTATAGGTTCACCCTTACAAAACAGTTACATTATGTCACCTGCTGTTTTTGATATTGATTTTTAAAATATTCAGCTGCTTCATATATGGCTTTTCTTCCATCCTCCAACGGAAGGGTCATACACATAAAACCATGGATCATTCCTGGATAACATACATACGTAGTTGGAACTCCAGCTTGTGAAAGCTTCCTGGAATATTCTTCTCCACCATCACATAACGGATCATATTCAGCCGTCACAATATATGCTGGGGGAAGCTTAGCAGCATCTTCTTCAGGAATGAGCATAGGCGCAGCTAATGGACTTTGGGTATCAGATATGCTTGAAAGATATTGTTGCCTAAACCAGTTCATCGTTGATTTTGTTAAATAATATCCTTCACCATATTTTTCATAAGATTCTGTTGGTTCAAAACCTGTTGATGGGTAAAATAATAACTGATTACTAATACTAATATCTTTCCTTTGAACAGCTAAATAACAAGTAACTGCAGCTAGATTTCCACCGGCACTGTCACCTCCAACTGCAATAAACTTTCGATCAACACCTAAATCGTCAGCATGATCATACACCCATTTCGTTGCAAGATACGCATCTTCAACAGGGACCGGAAACTTATGTTCAGGAGCTAAACCATAGTCTACAGATATGACTTTGCACTGAGCATGGTTAGCTAGTATTCGGCATAATGAATCATGAGTTTCTATATTGCCTATTACCCAGCCACCTCCGTGAAAATAGACTAAAGCTGGTAATGAACTGTTATCATTAGGACTATATATTCTAATTGATATATCATGTTCATATCCTAGAATTTTTCTATCTTCTACTTGATGAATTTCTTCTGTTAAGTTTAAAGAAGAACTAGATTCAACGAAAAGAGCCCTTGCTTCCTTCAGGTTTTGCTGCTCAACTGGAGGTACATTTCGTTTTTCAAAATGTTGCAAAAGTGCAATAACTTGTGGATGTAGAGTCATTATGATTCCTCCTTATTCTTATATTTTGTAAAGGTTATCATTCCTTTAATAACATCCACTCCATTTTGATTAACTGCGTTTACTTGGAAAATAGAATGTGTTTCATTCTCATCTGTTAATCTTGCTTTTAATGTAATGATGTCTCCAAGAAAAACCATCCCCCTAAAGCGGATCTGATAATCCTGTATAAAACCTTCTTCATGATATGGAGTAAATAACTTTGCCAAATTCCCCATCGTCCACATACCGTGAGCGATGATCGCTGGTAAACCGGCTTTTTTGGCTTCATCATCAATTGTGTGAATCGGGTTGTAATCTCCTGAAGCACCAGCATACTTTATAAGGTCCAATCTTGACACAGGTGGTAATGTAACGATGGGAAGCTCATCGCCTAGCTGACACCTTAATAACCTGCTCATATACTCATCACCTTCCTAACAGTTTCATTAATAATGACAACCTGCTCAGCAGTGAAAATGAGCTCTTCGTTAAGAGTTTCACCATACTGTTTTAACACCAAAAACCCCATATTCCCAAGCTTTCCTTGCTTTTCATAGTAATCTTCCACTTCTTGATAGCAGATGATCTCTTCACCAACAAGCAACGGACGTTTGTAATGATATTTTTGTTCACCATGAATTAACCCCTTAGCTGGTAAATCAAGCTCATCTATCACACCATAATCAAAAACCCTTGGAAATGTAGGTGGAGCAATGTTTTTCTTATATCTTGTTGTTTTTGCAAACTCTTCATCTATAAAAATAGGGTGAAGATCACCAATCGATTCGGCGAACTTTTTTACCGCACCTCTTTCAACAACATTCTTTACACCTGGAGATCGTTTTCCAATAGCATCTTTAAACATATTGATGCCTCCTTTTTTTGCAAAATTTCCTGCTTTATTCATCACAAACAGAAAGTTAATTTTTCGGACCACCTGCAACATATATAATCTGTCCGTTGATAAAGGAAGATTTTTCATCAGCAAAAAAAGCGACTGCATTTGCGATATCACTTGGTTTCCCACTGCGACCAACTGGTATTTTTGAGACACTCGCCTGAATTAAATCTTCAAAAGAAATACCAAGACGTCTTGCTGTTTCTTTTGTCATATCTGTTTCAATAAAACCTGGTGCTACTGAATTAGCAGTAATCCCGTATTTTCCTAACTCAATCGCTAAGGTTTTTGTAAAGCCTTGTAAACCTGCTTTAGCCGTTGCATAATTGGCTTGCCCTCTGTTACCTAAAGCGGATGTTGAAGAAATATTGATGATTCTTCCATATCGGTTTTCAACCATATATTTTTGTGCAGCTCGAGCCGCATTGAACGAGCCTTTTAAATGAACGTCCATAACGAGCTGCCAATCATCGTCCGTCATTTTAAAAAGCAGATTGTCACGAATCACACCAGCATTGTTTACAAGGATATCAAGTGATCCAAAATTGTTATACGTTTCCTCCATTGCGTCTACCATTTGATCTGCTTCTACCACACTAGCAACCTTCGAAAACACGTTATACCCTTTTTCACGTAATTCATTTGTAGTTTCGTGGACTGCCTCTTCATTCACATCAATAAAAGCAACTTTAGCCCCTTCACTAGCAAAAAGTTCAACAATTCCTTTCCCAATCCCACGACTTCCTCCCGTTACAAAAGCGACTCTTCCATTAAATCTTCCAGACATAAATATCCTCCTTATTAATTCGTCATTATTTCAATCTTACTGTGTTATATTTTAAATAAATTGCCCTACCTTTACATGGCCTTTTAAAAGATTACGAGAAATGATTAAGCGTTGAATTTCATCTGTTCCATCGTAAATTCTCCACAATCTTGCTTCACGATACCAACGTTCAATAGGGAGTTCTCTTGTATATCCCATTCCTCCATGAATTTGAAGTACCCGATCTACTACCCGATTTCCCATGTTTGCTCCATAAAGCTTTGCCATTGATGCTAAATGACGGTTATCCTCACCATGATCAAGTGTGAAAGCAGCGTTTAATACGAGCCATTTCGCTGCATCAATTTCTACAGCAGAGTCAGCAATTTGCCATTGAATTGCTTGTCGTTCAGAAATCGGTTTTCCAAATGTTTCACGCTCTTTTGAATAATCAATTGCCATTTGTAGGAGTCTTTCTGCGGCACCTACAGCTCTGGCTCCTACAATCCATCTTGCAAAACCAATCCATTCAAGGCCTAGGTTATATCCCCCATCTACTTCTCCAAGGATATTTTCTTCTGGAACTCGGACATTTTCAAAAACAAGTCCTGCTGGTCCCCACTCACCCATCGTGTGAATGTATTCTGATTTCCAGCCCATATCTCGGTCAACGATAAAGCATGTTACACCATCACGACCTGTTGTATGATGCTTTTCTTTATCTGTAATCGCAATAACCATCACGAAGTCAGCTTCATTGCCACCAGTAATGAATGTTTTTTCTCCATTTAATACCCATTCATTTCCGTTCTTTACAGCTGTCATTTTAATATTTCTTGTATCAGAACCAGCTCCAGGCTCTGTCATCGCGAAACAAGATTTTTTCTCACCATTAATCGTTGGCAATAAATACTTCTTTTTTTGCTCTTCATTAGCATAATAAAGAATATTGTCAGCTGAACCACCAAACTGGAACGGGACAAATGTCTTCGAAACCTCCATCATCACAATCGCTAACATCATTTGACCTAGGTCAGCTCCACCGTATTCTTCAGGCGTGTTAATACCCCAGAAACCAGCTTCTTTTGCTTTTAGTTGTAATTCCTTTAATTTCCCCGGCGGCAAACTTGGTTTCCCTTCACGTTCGTTCCGTAATACTTCATTTTCCAGAGGCATTAATTCTTTTTCCACAAATTTTCTAATTGTTTTTTGAACCATTTTTTGTTCTTCTGTTAAACGTAAGTGCATCCCTTTCACCTCATTAACAAGTATTTTTTATAATAATTGAAGCATAACGGCCATTCCTTGGCCTCCACCGACACATAAAGTTGCCATCCCATACTGCACTTGCCTTCTTCTCATCTCATATAAAAGCGTGATCATGATCTTACAGCCAGTCGCCCCAAGGGGGTGGCCAAGGGCAATAGCTCCACCATTTACATTAACTTTCTGCTGATCTAGTCCAGCCTCTCGGATAACCGCTAATGCTTGTGCAGCAAATGCTTCATTTAATTCGATTAGATCGATTTCAGGAAGTGTCATATTTGTTCGTGCAAGTAGCTTTTCTATTGCCGGTACAGGACCAATTCCCATTACTTTAGGAGAAACACCAGCGGTTGCCCAATCTACGATTCTAGCTAATGGTTTTAAACCTAATTCTTTTGCTTTACTTGCTTTCATCATAACCATCGTAGCAGCGCCATCATTTCTACCACAGGAGTTACCGGCCGTAACTGTGCCAAGATCCTTGAAAACTGGCTTTAACTTAGCTAACACTTCTAGACTAGTATCTGGTCGTGGATGTTCATCCTCCACAACTTGGAAAACCTTTTTTCTTTCCTTTATTTCCACTGGTGTTATTTCCTCTTTAAACCTTCCTCTTTCAATTGCTTTTGCTGCTTTTTGTTGACTGTTATAAGCAAACTCATCTTGATCTTCTCGTGAAACAGTGTATCTCTCTGCAACATTTTCAGCTGTCATTCCCATCCCTAGGTTTTTCCCATATAATTCAATTGGTTGCTGACCGTTTTCAAGATTAGAATCTACCAAGGTAGGAGCACCTTCTCCAAATCTGGAATGTCTCAAATAAATTGGTGCTCGGCTTAAGCATTCTGTTCCACCGGCAACAACGATTTCAGCATGCCCAAACGAAATTTGTTGAACAGCTGAAGCAACAGCTTGCATACCAGAAGCACAAAGTCGATTAACTGTAAAAGCTGGTGTTGTTTCAGGTATTCCTGCTCTTAATGCCGCTACTCTAGCAACATTCGAGGATTCTGTAGTTTGCCTGACTTCTCCCAAAATCACTTCATCTATTAATTCTGGAGAAAGATTAGCCCGTTTTATGGCTTCCTCAATTACAATTGCTCCTAAAGATCCTGAGTTTAGATTTTTTAATGATCCGCCGAATCGACCAACAGGTGTTCGGACAGCGCTTACAATTACAATATCATCAATCATTCTTTTCCTCCCTTCTTATCTTATTTCAGGAATCTAGCAATATTCTTTTCTTAATTGTCCAGCAATAATATTTTTCTGAATCTCGGATGTTCCTTCATAGATTCTTGTAATTCTTGCATCTCGATAATATCTTTCAACTGGAAAATCTCTTATATAACCTAGACCACCGTGAATTTGGACAGCTTTATCTGCAACCCGATTATAAACTTCAGAGCCATAAAGCTTTAGCATGGCTGCTTCTTTAATCACCTTTTCATTTTGATCAACCATCCATGCAACTCTGTACGTAAATGATCTAAGTGCTTCAATCTCCATTGCCATCTCAGCTAGCATATGGGCAACTGCTTGGTGCTCAATGATTGGTACAGAAAATTGCTCTCTTTCCTCGGCATGGATCATGCACATATCCAAAAGCTTTTGGGAAGATCCTAAGTTTCTAGCTGCTAGACCCGCTCTGCCATTTGCTAGAATTTTAAGAGCATTCACATAGCCTTGACCAACTTCGCCCAATACGTTTTCTTCGGGAACCTCGCAATCTTCAAAAATCAGTTCTGCTGATTGTGAACCATGAAGTCCCATTTTTCGTTCAATTGCTCCAATCTTAAAGCCTGGAGAATTTCTTTCAACAAGAAAAGACGTGATCCCCTTAGCACCTTTTTCCGGATCAGTTACAGCCATAACCGTAAAAACTTCGGCTACTGTTGCATTTGTTATATAATGTTTCGTCCCATTTAAAATATATTTATTTCCCTTCTTAATTGCTGTTGTTTTCAAGTTTGTAGCATGTGAACCAGCTTGAGGTTCTGTTAAAGCAAAAGCTCCAATTTTGTCTCCTCTTGCCATATCAGGTAAAAATCTTTTCTTTTGTTGTTCATTGCCCATTTCAACTATACCAACAGTTCCGATACCTGTATGAGCCCCGATTAATGTTGTATAGCCATTATGTGTTTTCCCAATTTCTTCATAAAGCGCACATTTTCCAACCATTCCGATCCCAAGTCCACCGTATTGCTCTGGAATACTAAGGCTAAACAATCCGAGTTCCTTCGACTTTTCGATGATTTCTTTAGGAATTTCATCATCATCTTCAATTTGCATGGCATGTGGCTCAACTTCATTTTTAATAAAATCTCTTATATTATTTCTTAAATAAAGAATTTCTTCATCAAACTGAAAATCCATTTTTTCACTCCTTTCACACTTAGATTCCTTATATTCTCTCTAATGACAGGGCAATACCTTGCCCTCCGCCAATACACGCAGTTACTAAGCCCTTTTTTACATCTCGGCGTTTCATCTCATAAACGAGTTTCGTGATTAACATTCCTCCTGTTGCGGCAATTGGATGTCCATGTGCAATCGCCCCACCATTTACGTTTACTTTATCCATGTTAAAGGAGAGTTCACGGTCACATGCTAACACCTGTGCAGCAAAGGCTTCATTGATTTCAATTAAATCATATTCTTCTAAATCTTCCTCTCTTTGAGATAAGAGCTTTTTAACAGCTGGGACCGGACCAATTCCCATGATGTTCGGATCCACTCCTGCGATTGACCAGCCTGTGATTTTAGCTAAGGGTTGTAATCCCCTTTTCTTTGCTTCATCTTCAGACATCACGACAAGCGCTGAAGCCCCATCATTCACACCAGAAGAGTTACCAGCTGTAACACTTCCTCCTTGCATAAAGGCCGGTGGTAGCTTGGCGAGCTGCTCCATTGTTACATTTGGTCTTGGGTGTTCATCGGCTGAAAAAAGAAGCTCACCTTTTCTCGTTTGTATTGGAATTGAAACAATTTGCTCATCAAAATAATGATTTTCCATCGCAGTAGCCATGCGTTGTTGACTTCGTAGGGAAAATTCATCTTGTTCTTCTCTTGAGATGCTGTATTTCTCTACTAAATTTTCAGCTGTTATCCCCATTGGTGGGTCACCAATATGATCTGGTGAAAGGTTTCGAGAAACAAACTTGGGTGGCATGCGATCAAATGGTTTATCTTGTGGTGCTAATAAATATGGTGTTCGTGACATGCTTTCAGTTCCGCCTGAAATGACAAGTTTTGCTTGACCTGCTATGATTGCTTCTGCTGCTAAGGCAACACTATTAATACCTGAGCCACATTGTCTATCAATCGTTAATCCAGGTACCGAAAAAGGTAATCCTGCTTCAAGTAACGTAAGTCTGGCGATATTACCTCCACCGGATAAACAGTTTCCTAAAATGACATCATCAACTTCTTCTCCCTTTACATTGATCCGTTTTAATGCTTCTTTTATAGTAATCGCCCCATAAATGTAAGGATCTAATCCTGAAAGGGCCCCACCTTTTTTGGCAATTGGTGTTCTAACTGCTGAAACAATAACTGCTTGCGGCATTTAAACCATCTCCTCTTTATTTGTTTCATTTATTCTTTATGAAGCAATTTTCATGCCAATAATCTTCGTAATATCTATTAGACTTAAAGAAAAAAGCAACTCATTTTTGAATTATTTTAAAGGAATGTTAATTCAAATTTGCAAGCTATCATTCATTTTTGCATGAAGAATCCTCTTGCTTAGTGTGGAGAATTTTAAACGTTCCTGTACCTTTTGCAATCATTTTGCCATTTTGATCAGTAATGACACCTTCACCTGTCACAATTTTGTAGCCTAAGTGAAGGATTTTCGCTTTTGCTGTTAAAACACCGCTTGAAAGTGGTGAAAGATAGGAAATATTTAAATTGATTGTAGTAGATGGACGTTGAACAAGTGAGGTAATCGTGGCACCAATAATATTATCAATAAGTGTTGCAGTAACTCCTCCATGTACTGTCTTTATTCCATTTAGATGGTGCTCCTGAATCTTTAGTTCAAGAACAACCTCCCCTTTTTCATACGTAACGGTTTTTACACCAAGCAGCTTTGAAAATGAACTTTTGTCAACAAGTCTTAGTTCCGGCTCTAGTATCACAATCATTCTCCTTTCCTCTTTTTTTAGAAACAAGAAAAATCGGGTGGTGCCAGGCACCACCCTCTAACACCTTTACTGAACTGATTTATCAACGATTTTCCCATCTTCCACAACAGCCATTCGAAGCTCTGTTGTTAAACCACCATTTTCTTCTATTTCAGTAATTTCGTAGATTCGTTTGTCAGCAGGGAGGTTATTTAATCCAGCTTCTACTTGTGCCATAATTGCTTCTGGATCATCAACGGATCCTGCAGCTTTCATAGCCTCTACAAACAGATACATGGCCAAGTAATGATACCCAGCCTCTGAGCCAGGGTTTTTACCTTGTGCTGCTGCATAGTCTTCAATGAATTTCGCATTGCCATCATTTTTAGAGTGAATAAGTGGTAAAACCCCAACAGATCCTTCTATCAAATCTGGACCACCCAACACTGCTTCAATTTCATCCAGTTTTGCTTGGTCCATTATGAGGAATCCTCCTTTAAAACCAAGTTCTCTAGCTTGTTTAATAACAAGGGCAGTCGGCTCTGATGGACCACCAACGAATAAAACATCAGGCTTTTCTTTCAATGCATTCGTAACGATTGTGAAAAAGTCTGTATCTTTACTAAAGTCAATGGATCCTTTATAAACCACTTCTCCACCCAAATCCTTCCAACCTGGTTCAAGTAATGCAGCCCAGTCTTTTCCATATTGACTAGCAGTTGGAAGCATCGCAATCTTTTTGCCGAAACGTTCCATTTGATATTTAGAAAACGGCTCAATATATGAGCTATACTTTGGTGGAATACGTAATGTTAACGGATTTCCTTGTTCCGTTATCTTCGGCTCACTAGAATAAGCTCCGATTATAAATTTTTCCTGAAGATTAAAAACTTGTGTAGCAAAAATACCACCACTATGTGGAACAAAAATGATTGGTGTTTTGTCTTCTTGAACTAACCGTTTTGCATTTGCTCCTGTTTCATTCGGTAAGTATTTATCATCTAAAGAAACTAGGTTTAAAGAATAATTTTTACCATCCACTTCAAATCCACCATTGTTGTTAATTTCATCTACAGCCATAGATAAACCACTTAATGTGTTCTCTCCGTAATAGGCAGCAGGTCCACTCAAAGGACCGCTATACCCAATATTAACAACTTCACCGGCCGGCTTTTCTTCTGTATTTGATGTTGTTTCTCCTGTGTCCCCTTCGCTTTGGTTTGCTGGTTCTGTTGATGTGTTCCCGCTACAAGCTGCAAGCATAAAAATGAGTACAAAAGCAAAGAAATAAACAAGCTTTTTCATCCTTATTCCCCCTTAAATCTTTTTTAAAAGAAATAAACCTGTAAAATGGAGTAGACACCTCCTTTCAATGAAGCTTAGAACCTTAAGCACCTATATACGCTTTCCTCACTTCGTCATTTTCAAATAAATCCTTGCTTTTCCCTTCTAAAACAATTTTCCCTGTTTCAATTACATAGCCTCGATCAGCGATTTTTAATGCAGCATTTGCGTTTTGTTCAGCTAAAAGGACTGTTGTTCCATTTTTGTTGATTTGTTGGATAACACTAAACACTTGTTCTACAATTAAAGGAGCGAGACCAATAGATGGCTCATCAAGTAAAATAACCTTTGGAGATGCCATAAGGGCTCTCCCTATAGCTAGCATTTGTTGCTGACCACCACTTAACGATCCAGCTGGATCATCTTTTTTGTCGTTTAAAATAGGAAAAAGCTCAAACACTTCGTGAAGTGATTTTTTTCGTTTTTCTTTATCTCTTCGATGAACAAAGCCACCCAAGACGAGATTTTCGTAAACAGACATTTGTGGAAATAACTTTCTTCCTTCTGCACATTGAACAATTCCAAGTGACACAAGTCGATCTGCTGACAGTCCACTTATACTTTGATCGTTAAATTCAATGCTTCCTGAAGAAGGTTTACTTAAACCGCTTATCGTTCGAAAGATTGTACTTTTCCCAGCACCATTGGCACCTAATAAAACAACAAATTCTCCTTGTTTCACACTAAGATTGATATTTTCTAATGCCTGATATCCACCATAAGAAACAGAAACATCAGTAAGCTTGAGCAACAGCTTCACCTCCTAAGTAAGCTTCAATTACAGCTGGATTTCTTTTGATCTCTTTTGGTGTTCCTTCTGCGATTTTTTGTCCATAATTTAAAACCATAATCTTATCTGCTAGATTCATAATCATTTGCATTTTGTGTTCAATGAGACAAACTGTTATTCCTTTTGAAACCATCTTCTTAATTAACTCTGCTAAACCGTCTGTTTCCTCAGGATTTACACCTGCAGCTGGTTCGTCTAAAAACACAATTGTTGGGTCAGTTGCCAGTGCTAAAGCAAATGCTGTACGCTTCATTGCTTCTTGCGAGATCTCTGACACAGGCTTATTGGCAAGGTCTGTTAACCCAACAAACTCTAATACCTCATATGCCTTTTCTAATGATTCCTTTTCCTCTCTTTTCATCCGAGATGTTCGAAAAATCGCATCAAATAATCCGGACGAGGTTCGTAATCTATGCCCAATTAGTACATTATCCAATACCGTAGTTTGCTCGAATAAATTTGTAGTTTGAAATGTTCTAGCTATACCAAGCTTTGCAATTTGATGAGCCTTTAACGGTGTAATATCTTTGCCTTCAAACATAACCGAGCCTGACGAGGGTTGATGAAATCCACTGATTAAGTTAAAAAAAGTTGATTTTCCTGCACCATTAGGACCTATAATTGCCGTTACCTTTCCTTTTTCAATCTCAAAGTCTACGCAATTAACTGCGGTCAACCCACCAAATGTTTTCGTCAGTCCCCTTACTTGAACAAGCATTATTTCTCCTCCTTTACAACAACAGATTGCAGATTTTGAGAAATTTCTTTCTGTGACTTTTTAGCTCTCTGCTTGATTAGCCATGTTTGCACCCCTCCAACAATCCCCCTTGGATAAAAAATAATCAGGAGAACAAGTATCGGACCAAAAATAAGCATCCGATAGTCTTGTAAAAATTGTAGATATTGAGAAATCCAGACAACAAGAAGTGTCCCAACAAGTGGTCCAGAGAGTGTGCCGATCCCTCCAACTAGCAAATACATCAACATATCAAAAGTAACGTTAATATACGAGATATCAGGTCCTATAAATCGAACAAATGAGGCATATAATCCACCTGCTAACCCAGCAAAGAAGGTAGATAAAACAAAGGAAACTAGTTTTTGTTTCATTGTTTCAATTCCAATCGTTTGAGCTAACTCTTCACTATTTCTAATGGCCATATATGTTCTTCCGATAAGAGAGTTAATGATTCTAGTAAAAATAAATATAGTGAACACGAGAAAGAATAATAAAAGATAGTATTGTGACTTAGGTGTTTGAAATGTTATCGGTCCGATCGGTGCTGGCGGAGGAATCCCAATTAAACCACGAACCCCTTCGGTTAGTCCCTCCCATTTGTAAATAACAAGATATATGATGTACCCAACACAAAGTGTATAAATGGCGAAGAAATGCTCTTTTGTTCGTAGGGCGATTATGCCTATTAAAAATCCCATAATGGTAGTAATCATTATTCCAAGCAGTAGTGCCAACCAAAAATTAAGCCCCACTTTTACTGTTAATATTCCAACCGAATAGGCACCGATGGCGAAAAATCCGGCATGTGCTAATGAAAGCTGACCAGTAAACCCACCAATCAAATTTAATCCATAAACTCCAATAGTCCATATAAAAGCAGTAGAAAAAATGTGTAATAAATATGGATTATCTGTTAACAAAGGCACCAAAATCGCCACTACAACTAACAATATGGTGGTATTTCTTTTATTTAAGAAACTCATCAAGATTGAGCCCCCTTTACAAACAAGCCTTTCGGTTTAATAGTCAATATCGCCACTAATAATATAAAAGCAATTAAATCTTTATAATCATTTGAAATAAATGTTGCACTTAAGCTTTCGGAAAATCCTAAAATATAGCCACCAATGATTGCGCCTGGGATACTTCCCATTCCACCAATTATGATGATGACAAAAGCTTTTAAAATAACAAGATGACCCATACCTGGAAAAACAAGATTAATAGGTGAAGCTATCGAAGAGGCAAATGCTGCTAGAGCTCCTGAAATAAAAAACGTAATCATGGCCACTTTGTTTGCATTGATTCCTACTAAAAATGCACCTTCACGGTTTTGGGACATCGCAATAATGGCTGATCCTGTTATCGTTTTTTTCAAGAATAGATGTAAAAGTATCATCGCAATAATAGCTGTACCGATAATAAGGAGTCTTTGTGCAGTAACAGTTAGCCCTAGAAAATCTACAACAATATCATAAGGTGATAACATTCTGCGATATTCAGCACCCCATACTAACTGAACTAAAGCTTCCAAAAATAAGAGAACTCCAATTGCTGCGATTTTGTCATGTATTGGCGGTGCGTTCCGTAGTGGATGAAAAACTAGCCGTTCCATAACAACGCCTAATAAGCCAACGATAATAATCGAAATAAAAATCGCCAGCCAATAGTGGATACCCATGCTCTCCATAAATAAGAGTGTGATATAGCCACCAACCATATATAGAGCTCCATGTGCAAAATTTGGAATATGCAAAATTCCATATACTAATGTCAATCCAAGTGCAACCAAACTGTAAACGCTTCCAATTGTAAGTGCATTGAATATTTGCTGAAATAAAATATCCATGTGTTCCCTCCTCTTATTTGGATACAGAATACATTTCTTTTAACGTACGTTTCAAAATCTTTCCAACCGCTGTTTTTGGAAGTTCCTCTACAAAAGCAATTTCTTTTGGCACTTTATAAGCTGCTAATCGATCTCGACAGAATTGAATTAATTCCTCTTCCGTTATTATTTCATTTTCTTTGGCAACAACAATTGCTTTAACTGTTTCACCGCGGTATTCATCTGGAACTCCGATAACAGCTGCCTCAAGCACTTTTGAATGACTGTAAATCACATCCTCCACTTCAATCGGATACACATTAAATCCACTTGCTAATATCATTTCTTTTTTACGTCCAACAATATAGAAAAATCCATCAGCATCCATCATGGCCAGATCTCCAGTATATAACCAGCCATCACGTATCGTATTAGCTGTTTCTTCAGGCATATTCCAATACCCTTTCATAATTTGAGGTCCTTTTATAATTAACTCTCCTACCTCTCCAATTGACAAATCTTGCTCACCGGTAGCTATATCAACAATCTTAGCATCTGTGTTAGGTATAGGTATTCCGATACTTCCACGCTTTTGAAGTCCAGAAATCGGATTACGGTGTGTGACAGGCGATGCCTCAGATAACCCATATCCCTCAGCAACATTTGTACCGCTCACTTCATTAAAACGGTTTATCACTTCAACAGGAAGTGGGGCAGAACCACTTGTACAGGTTTGAAGGCAGCTTAAATCAAACTTATAGGTTTTATAGTAATTAAGTAGTGCAATATACATTGTTGGAACACCTGGAAATGAGGTTGGCTTTGTTTTTTCTATTATTTTCACGACCTCTTCCACATCAAATCGAGGTACGAGAATCAAGTTACCTCCATTATAAAAAGTAAGGTTCATCGCACTTGTCATCCCATATACATGAAATAAAGGAGAAATGGTTAGAACCCTCTCTTCCCCAGTATTTGTTTTAACATGTGCAGTAGCAGCACTTTGGAGTGTATTTGCTACTAAATTATAATGTGTTAACATTGCCCCTTTTGAACGTCCTGTTGTTCCCCCTGTATATTGAAGAACAGCAATATCTTCTATAGGATCAATCTTTTCATTAGGGATTCTATCACCAGGATCTTTTAATAATTGATGAAACAAGCTTTCTTTTTCGAAAGAAACAGGAATGATTGTAGTAACTGATGTTTCATTTAAGATTTTTTCTACTACGGGTAGGAGTTGATCTAAAACAATGATGACCTTTGCCTGTGAATCGTTGAGGACGTATAGAAGTTCAGATGATTGATACATTGGATTAATTTGTACAATTGTTGCCCCACATAATAAGCTGGCATAATAGCTAATAGGATATTGAGGACAATTCGGAAGCATGATTGCGACTCGATCACCTTTTTTTACTTGACGTTTAGTAAGTGAACTCGCCATTCTATTTACACAATCATTTAAAAGTGAGTAAGAATATGATTTATCATAGAATGTGACCGCAATCTTATTTTCATATTTTTCAACAGAACGTTGAAACAAATCAGGTAACGATATTTCTGGTATTTCAATTTCAACCGGATTTCCTTCAACAACATGCTTTAACCATGGTCTATTCAAATTCCATTCCCCCTATTTCCTTCTTATCAAGGTCATAACCTTACTGCTTTACTTTAAGCAATTTTCATGCCAAAACAAAAAATAAGTGACAACTAGGTGAATTGTTCACCAAGTTGTCACTTAATTCAGGAATGATTTACCCGAGTATGTTACCTTCTTGTTTTACTAGGAGCTATGGTAATTTAAAAATGAATTGATCATTCACTTTTGAATTTATGATAAATTGTATTTTTGTAGCTTTCGAAAAACTGTTGCTTGACTTGTTTGAAGCTTTTCAGCAATTTGATAAGTTGTTTTATATCTTAACAGAGCTTTTTTTAGTGCTGTTTTCTCTGCTTGCTCTACGATCTCTCTTAATGACATTTCTTCAAGAACAATTTCTTCATCTGATGTTGTTTGTTGGTATTCATCTGGCAGATCATTGATGGATACGTATTCGTTTGGTACGGTCAAAATAAGTCTTTCTAATAAATTAGATAGTTCCCTTACATTGCCTGGCCAATCAAAATGATAAAAAAAGTTACTAATCTTTTTATCTAACACTTTTTCAACTGAATATTTATTCTTGTACAGCTCTAAAAAATAATGAACAAGTGGAAGGATATCAGCACGCCTTTCTCTAAGAGGAGGCACGAAAATTGGGACAACATTTAATCGGTAATAAAGATCTTCTCGAAATTTTCCATTTTTGACCATTTCCTTTAAGTCTCTGTTTGTCGCAGCCACTAACCGAACATCCACTTTTTTCGATTTTGTGCCACCTACTCTCATAATTTCTTTTTCCTGTATTGCCCGAAGCAGCTTTACTTGAAGATCCATTGGCATTTCGCCAACTTCATCTAAAAAAAGCATGCCATTATGTGCTAATTCAAACATCCCCACTTTTCCTGTCCTATTAGCCCCCGAAAACGCGCCACCTTCATAACCAAACAATTCTGATTCAAGAAGCTCATTTGGGATTGCCCCACAATTGACTTTTATAAGTTGCCCCTCATTAAATCTGTCACTTGAGCGATATAAATATCGAACCAACACGTCCTTTCCGACTCCTGTTTCACCAAGAACAAGAATCGTTGTATCAAAGTTAGCAAGCCTGCCGATCATTTGATAAATCTCAATCATTTTATCACTTTTGAGGATAATATCAGGGTCTTGGATGGCAAATGATTTTAATCTATCAAGCTCTTCTTTATATTTCTCATTAAGCTGTTGCACTTTTTTTAGCTCTTTATTTAATTGATTTAATTCAGAAAGATCACGAATATTCGTAACAATCTTTTCTATTTCACCTTCTTCATTAAAAATAGGATTCCCCGTCATTAGTGTTTCTTTTTGATTAAAATTTTGCTGAACAACTGAAACTGAACGCTTTTGCTCCATAACTTTCAATGTTACAGATTCTTCTAATATCCCTCTTTTTATTAAATGATTAATATTTTTACCAATATAATAATGCTTAGGAATTCCTGTAATCCTTTCAATAGCAGAATTCGTTTTTAGTGTGTTGCCAAATTTATCAGTAATATAAATTCCATCAAATGAGCTCTCGATAATTGCATCTAATTCACGGTTTGATTTATCAAGCTCCTTAATTCGCTCCTCAAGGCGAAACCATTGCACACCGTTTGCTAATATGTACATTCTTCTATGCTGGTTTTCTATTGTAAAATCTTTAAAAAGAAGTAAGTATTGAAGGGTATTTTTTGAGGCAATGATCATATTTGATTCCTTCTCTTCCCAAAAATCAAATAAATCTTTCATTTTCTTTTGTAAGCATACGAATTTCTCTAACTCATCTGTTTGACCAAAATGGAAATCTATAATGCTTCCATCTATTGATGTTATGATTGTATTAAAAAGCATTAAGCTATTTTCGGTTTTAATCATTTCCTCACCCCTTATTTAAATAGTATAATTTAAAACGCTTACATAATTAAATATTAATGGTTTTAAAGGAAAAAAACCATAGAAAAAGACAGAACATGTTGCTCTGTCTTTATATGAAAATATTAAATTGGTGCATCTACTTCTAAATCTTCCACTCGTTTTTCTAAATATTGAACATCTTTACGAGCGTTGTAGCGATCTGCTTTTTCAACCGTAACTGTAATATTGTAATCTGGAATTCCGGCGAATTTTTCGTATCTTCCTCGTGGTAATAAGAAGTTACCTTCAGGGAAGTGCACTTCTAGGTTTCCTGTTGCAATGTCAACGAACTTTGCTTTTCCTTGGAAAACACCAAAGCCATTATAAACGACAATTCCTTCTCCCTCAGCAATACTTAGACGTTTGGCATCTTCTGCATTCATAAGAACATCGTAACGGTCTGCCCCATTAAATGGATCCTTTTCTTTATAAACCATTGAGTTAAACTGCTTACCACGACGCGACGTGACAACAAATTGCCCTTCTTTTTTACCAAGATCCGGTATTTCAACTGAAATCAAGTTTCCTTTTCCATCTGGCGTAGGACAAACTCCACCTTCACATAACCAAGCCCCACCCCATTGGAAAACATCACCTACGTTTTTCAAGTGCTGAATGCCATTATAGTCGCGGTTGGCAATCGCGATTTCATCACGAATTTCCTGACCTGTTTTAAAATCAACAAGATGAGCAGTTTCAGGCTTCACACGTTTTGCAAGATCAACGTAAATTTTCCATTCTGCACGGGCCTCTTTAATTTCATTTTTATTTCCTTCAATTTCTGGTGAAAAATAGACCATTCTTTCTGTTGAAGTTGATGTTCCGCCGCCTTCTTGTTCATAGCGTGTTTTAGCAGGTAAAACGATTACTGCTTCTTTGGCATCAACAAGTGTTGATGTGTTGAAAATGATATCTTGGTGAACTCGAATGTCTAGTTCTGATAATGCTTTTTCTACAAAATCAGGATCTGGCATCGTTTCTAGGAAGTTACCACCTGATAAATAATAAAGCTTAATTTTTCTTTCATGATCTTCAGGTAGGACGATGTTTTCAAGTGTAACACCTACAATATCACCTTGCCATTTTGGTAGCTCAAAGCCCCAAATTTTCTCTATACGTTTGGCGTTTTCTTCTTCAAATCCACCACCAGGTAAAACAAATGGATCAGCTCCCATCTCACCTGAACCTTGTACTGAGGAATGACCGCGGAAAGGCATTAATCCACTGTTCTTACGTCCCAAGAAGCCGCGCAGGAGTGCAAGGTTTGCAACTTGTGAAATATTATCTGTTGCAAATGAATGCATCGTTAATCCTAGAGCCCAAGCAAAAATCGCATTTTTACTTTTTGCTAAAAGATCAGATAATTCAATGATTCTTTCTTTTGAAATGCCCGATGATTTAACAATTTCATCCCATGATTGTTGTTCAACATGTGATTTTAATTCTTCATAATCGTTTACATGTTTTTCTACAAACTCATGATTAATCGCTGAACCATATTGTTTTTCTTCCATCTCGAACCAGTGCTTCATAATTCCATGCATGAAGGCAATATCTCCACCAATGTTTACTTGATAGAAATCATCAGCAATTTTTGTTCCAAATAAAGCTGATTCCATATTAGATGGTATCCAATATTTATCCATCGCAGGCTCACTGTATGGATTAACAACAATTATTTTTGTACCTCTCTTTTTGGCTTCCAACATATATTTTGTTGAAACTGGTGATGCGTTTGATGCAACACTACCCCAGAATAATAATACATCTGTTCCAAACCAATCTTGATAATTAACCGTTGAGGCTCCAACACCAATAGAACGCTTTAATGCTGTTTTACTTGGTGAATGACAAATACGTGATGCATTATCAATATTGTTTGTTCCTAGAAAACGAGATACTTTTGCGGCTACATAGTAAGATTCATTCGTTATTCCTCTTGAGGTTAAGTAAAAAGCATACTGTTTCGGATCCAATTGCTTCATTTTATTTGCAATCATATCCATCGCTTCATCCCAAGATATACGTGAGAACTTTCTCTCTCCTTTACGTCGAATGAGCGGATAAGGAATTCGACCTAATTTTCTTAACTCAGTACTACTATATTTTCTTAATTCATCAATATCTGCATGTACAATTTCTTCTTTTAATGCCGGCATCGTGTTTAAACGAAGAACATTTAACCTAGTTGTACACATGTGAGGCCCTTTTAAAGTTTGATCATGTAGGCCAGACACACCTAAGGCACAGCCATCACAAACCCCTTTTGTTAAAATGCGTGATGCATAACCTAGATTATCTTTATTATCCCATGCTATTTTCATCGTATCGCGAAAATGATGTGGTTTAACCTTTCCTAGACCAAACGGAATTGGACTTACCCAGTGCTTTGGTTGCGGTGCTTTTGTTGCCTTTATAGGTCCTTGATGTTTTGTCTCTCCCATTTGAATTTCACTCCTCGTTCTGCCTGTAATTTTTATCTTCTTATCTATAGAGTTATTAGTTAGAAAAACTAGCCTATCATTAATTCAATTGATTTATTGATAGGCTAATTTTTCTTTAACTCGTTTCAACAAACTAACTTGGATGATCGGTGTCGCTGCATGCCCTATGAAACAAAAAACCACCGTAAACTCATAGTACAAAGAATGTGCGAGTCAAACGGTGGTTAGTCTTTTGCAGGATCGCTACTAAGTGCCATACCAATTTATTTAATTGAATGAATAAATATGTTTATTATTACTCTTTATTTTTATTTAGAGAATTTTTGTTGTAAGTCTTCATCGAAAACAAAGATCGACATACCAAAATCTCTGTCAATATCAATATCTACAAACAAATCAACGAATTTACAGTTTAAAAACTCTTCCATTTCAATAGGAGGGTTTTTCTTGTAAATTTGTTTAACCATTTCAGTTCTTGCAGATCGTAACGCTTGCTTTCCTTCATCAGCACTGGCAATGAATTTTTCAACAGGTGATAAATTCCCCTCCATCTCACAAATAGCCCAGTTTTTACAAAAGGTTGTTGTGATTTTACTCGGACCTTTTCCCATATGCTTTTTTCGGAAAGAACGAACGATATTACTAAACTCTGCTTCATACTTATTCATAATATCCTCCTACCTGTAGACAGGTTTTAGCATGAGGTATTTTACCACACCTCAGTGCATTGTGGAAGTATTATTTATCCAGCTATTTTTGATCCTGACACTTGTTGTTGACGTAACTTATTAATATCACGACGAATAACAATAGAAACGATTAATGCAACTACAAACATTCCCGAGAAGAAAGTTAAGCTAGTTGCATAGCTTCCAGTTGTATCTTTCATCCACGCTGCAAACATTGGACCAGCTAATCCAGCAGCAGCCCATGCAGTAAGAATGTATCCATGAATTGCACCCAATTGTTTTGTACCGAATAAATCGCCAATATAAGCAGGAATTGCTGCAAATCCTCCACCATAACAAGTGTATACCACTGCTAACATAACTTGGAATAAAAATGCTTCTGTAGTATGTGGTAAAACGGCAAATAATACAATTTGTAAGACGAAGAAAGTTGTATACGTATTTGGTCGACCAATAAAATCTGAAATTGACGCCCAACCGATACGTCCTAATCCATTAAATATTCCCAGGATACCAACTAATGCTGCAGCTTGTGCTGTTGTTAGACCAATACTTTCTTCAGCTAATGGTTTTGCAGCAGAAAGAATGGCAATACCACATGTTACGTTGATGAATAACATAATCCATAGATAATAAAATCTTGATGTTTTAACTGCTTCATTTGCCGTTAATTGTGATAAATCTTCTTTGATTCTAGATTTTCCAGATTGTCCTTTTTCATTAAACCCTTTAGGAGCCCAACCAACTGGTGGTTTCTCTAAATATAATGAAGATAATGTCATAATAACTAAATAAGAAATACCTAAAATAAAGAATGTGTTTGCTGTACCAACCGAATTAATTAGTGACTCCATAACTGGACTTGCAATGGCAGCAGCAAATCCGAATCCCATAATAGCCAGTCCAGTTGCAAGGCCACGACGGTCCGGGAACCATTTTACTAACGTTGAAACAGGTGCAATATATCCAACTCCAAGTCCAATTCCTCCAAGAACACCATATGTAACATAGAGGAAAGGTAATGATCCTAGATTAACCGCTAAACCGGAACCGATTATCCCAGCACCAAAGAATCCAGCTGCAAGTAAACCAGCAGCTCTTGGACCGTATTTTTCAACAAAGTGTCCTAAAAACGCTGCGGACAATCCAAGAAATAAAATAGCAATACTAAAAGTTAATTGTACTTGTTGAGCTGTCCATCCAAACTCTTCCATTAATGGATTGGTGAAATTACTCCATGCATACACTGATCCAATTGAGATATGGATCCCTACTGCAGATGCAGCAATCAGCCAACGATTTTTTGTCTTTTTCATGTGGTCATCCCCTTAGGTAAGCATTAAAAATTTTCTACGATGTAAAATCAAATCTTAACAAAATAAATAGAATAATATCTTGTTAAACAAAGAAAACCGCCAATCCCATTAAAATATGACAAATAAATGCCTATCTTAAAGGTGATTGACGGTTAGTTTCAAGCAGGAATCGCTACTATCGGACCAACAGTTAATCGCTTTCAAATTCGCAACAAGTTGAGTCGATGACAGGATCGCTATCTCGGAAGCAATTTGTTACAAAATCATGAACTTTGTAACGAAATATTACCATGTTCTATTTTAATGCGCAAGAATAATTTTTTACTTTTAGCTATCCTAACTTTTCACTAGGAAATCTTTAATACTTGTTTAAAAAATCAAACTATGTTTATATTTTAGTAATCTTAGAATTCGGGTGTGAGATGATATGGATATGAAAATGAGTATAAATCAACAAATAATAAAATATACAAACGGAAAATTAGTAGAAACAACCGATGATATTGTAACTGAATTTCCCCTAACAATTTTTGTGAATAATGAAGAATTTGCTACAATGGTATGTACACCCACTCATTTTGAAGAAATGGTCATTGGCTTTTTAGCGTCAGAAGGTGTCATTCGTTTCTATAATGAAGTCGAGTCAATTTCAATTGATGAAAATGCAGGATATGCCTACGTGAGCTTACATTCAGAAGTCACTACGAGTCATCAACACTATTCGAAACGTTTTATTGGGTCTTGCTGTGGTAAAAGCAGACAATTTTATTTTCAAAATGATGTAAAAACATCAAAAACCTCTACAAGCAAACAAACACTTACACCTGACCAATGTATTTCACTTATGAAAGCTATGCAGGAAAGCAGTGTTGTTTTTCAAGAAACTGGTGGTGTTCACAATGCTGCACTGTGTACACCAGAGGAAATGCTTGTAAGCCGAACAGATATTGGGCGTCATAACGCTTTAGATAAATTATACGGATATAGTATTTTGAATCAGATTTCTGTGCGAGATAAAATTATTGTTTTTAGCGGAAGAATTTCATCCGAGGTTTTAGTAAAGGCATCAAAAATTGGTGTTGGTATTGTTCTATCAAAATCTGCTCCAACTGATCTCGCTATTAAATTAGCAAATGATCTAAATATAACGGCTGTTGGTTTTATTAGAGGAAATTCCTTTAATGTTTATTCCCATCCGGAACGAATTATTAACGAAAAATAGAGGGAGGAATCGTATTGAAGAATAACAAATCTGTTTATGATTATTTTGATCGTCCTCTTCGAGATTTGCGAATTTCTGTAACAGATAAATGTAATTTTCGTTGTACGTATTGTATGCCCGCGGAAATATTTGGTCCAGACTATCCTTTTTTAAAAAGAAATGAACTTTTATCTTATGAAGAAATTGAGCGATTAACTAAAGTTTTTGTTCAATCACTAGGTGTTAAAAAAATTCGAATTACGGGTGGAGAGCCGTTAATGAGAAAAGATTTGGCTTTTCTTATTGATCGCATTCATTCTATTAACGGTGTGGAAGATATAGCGATGACCACGAACGGATACTTTTTACCTAAATACGCCAAAGAGCTTAAATCAGCAGGCTTACAACGTGTATCCATTAGTCTTGACTCCCTAAATGATGATGTGTTCGGTAAAATCAATGGACGAGGTGTACCTGTAAAAGCTGTTTTAGACGGCATAGATGCTGCTTCCGAAGCAGGGTTAAAAGTTAAAATCAACATGGTTGTCAAACGTGGAATGAATGAACATGAAATTATTCCTATGGCAAAGTATTTTCGTGAAAAAGGTCATATTTTACGTTTTATTGAATTTATGGATGTTGGTAATACAAATAAGTGGAACTTACAAGATGTTTATCCAAAAAAACAAATTGTAGAGGATATTCATAAGGAAATGCCTTTAGAACCAGTGGATCCAAACTATAAAGGTGAAGTAGCAAGCCGTTACCGTTACGTAGGTTCACAAGATGAAATCGGGGTTATATCATCAGTTTCGGATGCATTCTGCTCAACATGTAATCGTGCTCGTCTGTCAGCAAGTGGTTCTCTTTATACATGTTTGTTTGCTTCAAAAGGTCATGATTTACGCGATGTAATTAGATCAGAGAAAACGGATGAAGAGCTTGCCAATCATGTAGCATCTCTTTGGAGTGGACGAAAAGATCAATACTCTGTTGAACGAAGTGAACGATCGACTAAGCGTGAAAAAATTGAGATGTCTCATATTGGAGGATAAACTAGATGAGTTCATGTAAAATTGATCATACAATTGATGATGTTACTAAAAAGCTAAACGAACAAACTCCTTATATGGATACTAGTATAGTTGAAAAGTGTTCCAATTTCTTGTCTACTTCAGTTTCTCAAGCTGATCTAAACGAACTGTTTCACTTATTAAAAAAATATGACTTAGCATCTGAAGAGGAAAAGAAAACTCGGATGAATAAAATCGAAAAATTAGTGCAGTGATTGTTATATAGATATAATAAAAAGGATGGTGTGAACCATCCTTTTTGTGTTCGACAAAATTCGGGAAGTGACAGGCACCCCTCAATGCAGCAACTGCTCAATATCTTCCCAAGCAGGGAGTGATTTATTCAGTGGTTTATCATTGCGGTAGCCAAGTACATATTCAGCTTGCATAATAGTATGGATTTCTCTTGTTCCTTCGTATATAACTGGTGCTTTTGAATTTCGTAGGTGTCTTTCAACTGGGTATTCATCTGAGTAACCGTAGGCTCCATGAATTTGGACAGCATCGTTTGCTGCTTCGTTAGCAAAATCACAAGCCTGCCACTTGGCCAGCGATGTTTCACGGGTGTTTCGTTTTCCTTCATTCTTTAGACAGCCTGCACGATAAACGAGCAAACGAGACATTTGTAAACCTGCTTCCATTTTAGCAAGCATTTGTTGAACAAGCTGGTGTTTACCGATTTCTTTTCCAAACGTGCTCCGCTCATGACAATACTTAACACTTGCTTCAAGACAGGCTGAAATAATTCCACATGCCCCTGCTGCAACAGTAAACCTTCCATTATCTAATGCAGACATGGCAATTTTAAAGCCCTCCCCTTCTTCTCCTAGCAAGTTCTCTTTTGGAACTTTTACATTGTCAAAAAATAGTTCACCTGTATTTCCAGCCCGGATGCCCAGCTTACCTTTAATGGCTTTTGATGAAAAACCAGGCATTGTTCGCTCAACAATAAAAGCAGAAATTCCGTGATGTTTTTTACTTGTATCTGTATAGGCAAACACGAGGAAATAGTCAGCCACATCACATAATGAAATCCATGTCTTCTGACCGTTCAGTATGTAGTAATCACCTTGTTTGACAGCTGACGTTTTCATTGAAGCTACATCAGATCCAGCATTAGGCTCCGTTAAACCAAACGCCCCAATTTTCTCACCTTTTGCTTGAGGAGTAAGATATTTTTGCTTTTGCCATTCATTTCCCCATTGCAAAAGCGTCATGCTATTAAGACCCGTATGAACCGAAACTGCTGTACGAAATGCTGTGTCACCTCTTTCTAGCTCTTCACAAACAATTGCCAATGCATTATAATCCATACCACTTCCACCATATTCCTCAGGGATACAAACGCCCATTAAATTCAAATCAGCAAGTCGATTCAAAATACTTGTTTCAAAATGACCTTTCCGATCCCATTCAGTCATATTTGGTGATATTTCCTTATCAACAAATGATCTTACAAGTTTTTTCACCATTTCTTGTTCCTGAGATAGATTAAAGTTCAACATGTTTTATCCTCCTAAAACGTTAGATTTAAAGCGTTTTCATATATTTATCCTATTCTATTAAATTCGTGTAAAGTCCTTTTTAAATAAAAAAAAAGATTCAGCTAATAAAGTTTGCTGAATCTTTTAATTCTATTTTTAATGAGCTGGAAGGTGGTTTTGCTCGTGATGATTTTTTTTAGTATGGCGATTGTTGTTGATCATTTTTCTAATATAAGGGATTAAGAACCTATCTGCTCCGTAGAAATATCCTGCTGTGCCAGCGACCATTAATAGAATGGCTGCTGTGTAGAGTACCGGGTTTGTGCTAACTGTTCCTGCTAGTAAAAAATTTAGGTTCATGAATGCTCCAGCAAGTAAGGCTGGAATTGTCGCAGCTCCTAAAATTAATCCGATACCGACCAATACTTCTCCCCAAGGTATTAAGATGTTAAACACGTTCACATTCGGTAGAGCAAATGTTTCAAGGAATGTTGCGTACCAGCCTTGGACTGCTGGATGATCTCCTGTTGCTTTCGCAATCGCTCCTTGTATAAAACCAGTTGCATCAAATCCATCTGCTACTTTATGAATTCCAGCTTCAAGCCATTGTATGCCTAACCAAATTCGTAACACTGTCCATATAATTGCCATTTTAGGTCCTCTTAACATATTCATGGTTTAGCATCTCCTTATTTGTGAAGTTTTTCACATAATTTATTAAAAAATTTAAGGCAGCTAGCTTCCTAGTAGAAAGTTTGTGAAGTTCTTCACTTTCTTTCTACACCTTTACTATACTCCCATTTCCTCTTACCTTCAATACACTTCACATAGTGTTCGAAAAGTATCTGAAATTTCTTATAATGTGATTTTCATCACAGAAATCTCGATTTCCTTCTATTTTTTTAATTGACATTTACTTTTTTAAATACTATAATTTATCTCGAAGTTATAAATCTTTAAACTGAGATATTTTAATTTAAAATATATAATTATTGGAGGAGAAAAAAATGACAAAATCAAAATGGAATCTTGACCCAACACACAGTGGAGTGGACTTCTCTGTTAAACACATGATGTTTGCAACAGTTAAAGGTGGTTTCCAAAGCTTTAATGCAGAAATCGAGGCTGATCCAACAGACTTAACAACTGCTGATATTGCTTTTTCAGTAGATTTAGCAAGTGTTGACACTCGTAACGAAGACCGAGATAACCACTTACGCTCTGCAGACTTTTTTGATGTTGAAAATCACCCAACTTTGACTTTTAAAGCTACAAACATTGAAAAAACTGATGAAAACGAGTATAACGTGACTGGAGACTTAGCTTTACACGGTGTAACAAAATCCGAAACATTCGTCGTTTCTTTTGAAGGAACTGGTGTTGATCCATGGGGTAATGAAAAAGCTGGCTTTGCTGTAGAGGGAAAATTAAAGCGTAGTGATTATGGTCTAACTTGGAATGCACCATTAGAAGCTGGTGGAGTTTTAGTAGGAGATCAAATTAAAGTTTCTCTTCAACTTCAAGCTGCAAAAGCTTAATTATAAAAAGGGGCGAGTCGGACTCGCCCCCTATTTTATATTCTTTCCGTAGAAAATTTCATCCATTTCCTTCGTCAATTTATCTGTAATTTGTTCTTGTTCTTCTATGCTTAATTTATCTTTAGTGTATCCAAATAAATAGTTGTTCAAATCAAATTTCTTCAGCTTACATTTTGTATGAAATATATTTTCTTGATAAATATTTACATCAATCATGTCAAAATCTTCTTGTACTTCATCAGGAATATAATTTTGAATGGAACTGATATCATGATCAATAAATAATTTATCTCCATTGATGTCTCTTGTAAATCCTCTAACTCGATAATCCATTGTCATAATATCTGTATCAAAAGAATGAATGAGGTAATTTAATGCTTTAAGAGGTGAAATTTCTCCACAAGTTGAAACATCAATATCTGCACGAAATGTGCTTATTCCCTCATTTGGATGATATTCAGGATATGTATGCACCGTAATATGACTTTTATCCAGTCCCATAGTAACTGCTTCGGGGAGTGGACCTGGAGATTCATCATAGGATTCTGTCGGAACCTCAACAACAGGACCTTCCGAAACAAGAATGGTTACACTTGATCCTTGTGGCACATAGTCTTGCTTAGCAATATTTAATACGTGAGCACCGATTATATCCGTGACATTTTTCAAAATTTTTGTTAAGCGATCTGCATTGTATTGTTCATCAATATACTCAATATATGCCTCTCTCTCTTCCCTCGTCTTTGTATAACACACATCATACATATTAAAGCTTAGTGATTTTGTTAAATTATTAAAACCATGTAATTGGATTCTTTGTTCTGGAGTAAGGACCATTACTTCTTCCCCCTTATATTTATGATAGTTCCGATACAAGCTTACATAGTTATATTACCCATTTTTTGAGAAGGCAATCATAATTCTCGAGCTTAAGAAAAATCACTACGCGAAAAAGACAGCAACCCATGGGGACTGCTGTCTTTTTATAAATATGGATCATAGATTATTTAAGGCGTCAGATATGGTGTCTTCGCCTGACACAATATCAAAAGATTTGTGATAGGTATTTGGATTTTCAAGTGCTTCAATTACTGTTGCTGCTACATCTTCTCGTGGAATTGTTGCTCTTGGCACTTTATCACCTGCTGTGATTTTTCCAGTTCCCTTTTCATTAAGTAAACCGCCCGGGCGAATAATTGTATAATTTAAGTTTGATTGAACTAGCATTTTATCAGCATAGTGTTTAGCTACATAATATGGTTTAAGATTTTCGTTCCAATTTTCCCGATTGTTTGCTTGAAGAGCACTAACCATAATAAATCGCTCAATACCTGCTTTTTCAGCAGCCTCCATCGTTTTTACTGCTCCATCAAGATCAATTAGGAGTGTTTTATCAGATCCTGTGCTTCCTCCGGATCCAGCAGTAAATACGATTGCATCACAGCCACTTAATGCTTTTTGAAGTTCTTCAACTGTTCCTTCTAAATTAGCATAAACTGTTTCTATTCCTTTATTTTCAAACTCCTTCTGTTGCTCTTCCTTCCTTACCATTGCAAGTACAGTGTGGTTTTCATTTTCATTTAAACGTTCTGTGAGTTGTTTCCCTATTTGTCCATTTGCTCCAACGACAAATACTTTCATTGTTTTATCCCCTCCTCTTATTGTTCCTATTCATTATTTCAGAGAAAAAACAAAAGTTCAAAAGGTTTGCTCTACAATGTAGATTGAGCAATTACGGATAAAATTTTTTCTTCAAGTAATTTTCCTTGCTCTTCATCTTTTAAGTGATTCATCAGAATGGAAAAAATAAGTTTATTTCCGTCAGACAATGTTAAATAACCCGATATAGAACTTACATTAGTAAGGGTACCGGTTTTCGCAATGACATTTTCTTTGAGAGGCTTTTCGGTCATTCGATTACGCAGTGTACCACCTATATTCTTTTCTTTTATTCCTGCAACTGGTAAAGAGTGATAGAAAAAAGGAAACCATTCCTGTGATTGAGATTTATATAAAAGATCTGTAACTGAGTTTGCCTGAATAGCGTTAACATGAGAAATACCCGAACCGTCTCTTAAAATCATTTTTTCACCATCTATACCTAGTGATGTTAATGTTTGTTCTACAACTTCTAAACCTGCTTCCCAGCTTCCATCTTGCTTATACACCTTCCCCATTTCTTTGACAAGCATTTCCGCATGTGTATTGTTACTATTTTTCATAAAAGGAACAAGTATTTCTTTTAAAGGAATTGATTGATGTGAAAGAAGCATTTTCGAATGTTCTGGTTTTACCCCTTTACGTTCCTTACCTTTCACCTTAATTCCGTGTTGTTTTAATGTTTTTTTTAGGACTGAAAGTGAATAGCTTGTTGGATCCCATATTGCCACCCACTCTTTTACTGGGGATGCTTTAAGTGAAATGGTTCCTTTAATAATGACCTCATTTTTACCATGAGTACGAGAGATTGACAGTTCACCTTCTTCATCTGTGGAAACCGTTTTGGTTTTGTTTATAAGCGTAACAAAATCAGTGCTAGGAAAAACTGAAATCTCTGCCTTTTGATTTTTTTGACCTGGAGATACCTCAATGATAACCGTTCCGGCATCAAAATCATGATCAGGAGAAACCGTTAACGCTGAAATTTGCGCACCATAATAAGCTGTTTCATCACTCCAAGGAAGATCCACTGAATACCGCACATCATCATACCAACTATCATCAGCAATTATATCTCCTGTAATAGATTGTATTCCCTGCTTTTTAAGAGTCTTAGCCATGCTTTCAATATCTTTTACACGGAGTGTGGGATCACCATGTCCAACAAAATAAACATTTCCCTTTATTTCATTACGTCTAACCTTTCCATCTGTAAATAACCCCGTTTGATAAGAATAATCCGGCCCTAAGGAAGCTAAGGCTGCTGCTGCAGGGAATAATTTTAAATTGGACGCTGGAGTTAACGATACATCGCCATTATACGAATACAATACCTGACCATTAGAGGCTGAACGAATACTAACACCTGCAATAGCACCTTCTAAGATAGGATCTTTAGTTATTAAGGTATGTAAGGAAGAAAATACATCCACTTGTTTTGCTTGTGTAAGCGATGGGGCTTGAAAAGTGCTTATCATTGTAAAGGACAAGATCATCATACAGAGAGTTAATTTTGCCATAAAAGATACTCCTTTCAACCTTCTATCTTTAAGGTCTTCAAGTATCTTCTATTTATCCATATAAAAACAGCTGATCAATACTGACCAGCTGTTTTTGTTTAGTATTTCTTACACTAAATTAAATTCATCAGGATCAGGACCAACACGTTTGTCTTGGTTCAATGAACTAATTTTTTTCATATCATCTTCACTTAATGTGAAATCAAAAATATTTGCATTTTCTTCGATACGATGAGGCTTAATTGATTTAGGGATTGTAACAACCTCATTTTGCAAATCCCATCGTAAGATAATTTGTGCTGTAGACTTATTATATTTTTGAGCAATTTCTACTAGCGTTGGCTCATCTAGTAACTGACCTTGCATTAATGGTGACCATGCTTCTAGCTGAATTTGATGCTCTTTACAAAATTTGTGTAGACTCTCTTGTGTTAATCGTGGATGATATTCAACCTGATTGACCATTGGTTTAACTTCAGCTTGATCGATAAGATCTTGTAAGTGATGTTCCTTAAAGTTACTTACGCCAATTGCACGGATTTTCCCGTCTTTATATAGCTTTTCTAATGCTTTCCAAGTATCAATGTATTTCCCTTGTGCAGGTACAGGCCAATGAATAAGATATAAATCTAGGTAGTCTAGCTGTAACTTTCTTAAGCTTTCTTCAAATGCAGAGATCGTTTCATCATATCCTTGATCTGCATTCCACACCTTTGAAGTGATGAACAATTCTTCACGTGACACGCCACATTCTGCAATTGCCTTACCAACACCTTCTTCATTCCCATAAACAGCAGCTGTATCAATACTTCTATAACCGGTTTTAATTGCCGCTAAAACAGAATTCACTACCTCTGATCCTTCTTCCACCTTAAAGACGCCTAAGCCAAACCAAGGCATTTTAACACCATTATGTAATGTTGTAGTACTTTGTAGACTTTCCATTATTTCAGCGCCTTCCATTTCACCTTATTATTTTCCTATAGCATCTTAAAAATGAAAAGAAATTTGCTTACGTTTACAAAACTTTAGCATAAGGAGGTATTAGAAAAACTTGGCTTATCGCCAAGTCCTATTGCCGAAAGCCTTAGTTCTCCTTATACTATCATCTACAAAAATTTATACTTTCTGATCGGATAAAAAAGCCCATTATCTTTTTTGTAAGATAAATGGGCTCTTTTTCTTAATTAATTAGTATCCGTAACCTACGTAAGAAGCTCCAATGATAATTAAAAGAATAAACAATACAACGATTAGAGCAAAGCCAGCTCCATAACCGTATCCACCTGTAGCGCCCATGATGTCACCTCCAAATCCATTTGTTTTACTATATGTAAAGGACACTAACTTCGTTATAGGTAAAAGACCAGTTCTAAAAATCTATTTTTTGTCACAATGTATTAGGATTATAAATGAAAAATTGTTACGATAGTAGAAAGTAATAGTTTGAGGTGATTTTGATGTGTGGACGGTTTTCACTTGCAACAGATCAAACTGCAATCGAAGATCAGTTTCAACTAATTATTAATGAAGAACTTACATACAGATATAACATTGCCCCATCTCAGGACGTTTTTGTTATAGGATCAAATGGTCATGATCGTGTAGCTACTAGCATGCGATGGGGATTAATTCCACCTTGGTCAAAAGATGTAAAAATCGGACATAAAATGATCAATGCACGTTCTGAATCAATTGAACAAAAAGTTAGCTTTAAATACCCGTTCAGACAGAAAAGATGCTTAATTGTAAGTGATGGTTTTTATGAATGGAAAAAAACAGAGAGTGGTAAACAACCCTATCGATTTGTGATGAAGGATAGACGCCCTTTTGCTTTTGCAGGTTTATGGGAATGTTGGGATAAAGGCACCGAACCATTGTTTACCTGTACAATTTTAACAACTTCGGCAAATGAGGTAACAAAAGATGTTCACGACCGAATGCCTGTAATTTTACCACCACATACATATGATACATGGTTAGACCGGAAAGAAGATAACATTGAACACCTAAAATCATTGTTAGTACCCTATGATGCTCAACTTATGGATTTATACCCAGTTTCAACTCTTGTAAATTCTCCTAAAAATGATCAAAAAGAATGTTTAGAGCCCCTTAATAGTCAATAAAAAGATCAAACCTTCTTCAAAAGGTTTGATCTTTTATTTTTACTTATAATTTTGTTCATACCACGTTTTAGCTTCCATTATCTCTTCTCTTGTTAGCTGGTGTCCTGCTTGTCCCCAGTGTTCTGTTACATGTGCGTTAGCGTTTCTTAATACTTCCGCAAGTTCTTTTGTTTCTGCTTGAGGAATTAATGGATCATTAACTCCTGCACCTATGAAAACAGGTGTATTAGTTAAATCAGGTACTTCTACCCCTCTTCTCGGTACCATAGCATGAAGTAAAACAGCACCATTTAATGCATGTTTATAATGATACATTAAGCTGGCTGCGATATTCGCTCCATTTGAGTAGCCTATCGCTAAAACACGATTGCGGTCAAATTTGTATTTATCAGCCGCATCTTCAATAAATTGATTCAGTTCCTCTGTGCGGAAAACCAAGTCCTCCTCATCAAAAACACCCTCTGATATACGACGGAAAAAGCGAGGCATTCCATTTTCCAAAACATTTCCTCTTACACCAAGTATGGAAGCAGTAGGAGCGATCATTTCCGCAATCGGAAGTAAATCACGTTCATTGCCTCCAGTGCCATGGAGTAGTAGTAAAGTTGGCTCGTTTTGATCTTTTCCTTCTATAAATATATGTTGCAATTTATCCATCTCCTAAACCCTTTAAGATTCGTTTGTAATTAATGGTTTTAATTTTGCTTCTATTTCATTTCTTTGTGGCTCAAAATACGGTGGTAGTGCAAGGTTTTCTCCAAGATGTTCAAAGTCCTCATCACCTTCAAAGCCTGGTCCGTCGGTTGCAAGCTCAAACAATATCCCATTTGGTTCTCTAAAGTATAAAGAACGGAAATAATATCGTTCTACGAAACCAGAATTTGGTAAATGACTTTCCTTCAACAATTGTACCCACTTGTTTAGCTCTTCTTCATCTTCAACTCGGAAGGCAACATGGTGGACGCTTCCTCGCCCAGGTCTTTCACGACTGCTCTCGTTGTCCTCAATAAGATGAATTTCCGCACCAGTACCGCCTTCACCCGTTTCAAATACACGAACCTTTTTCTGATCAGTTTGTCTAACGTATCCTGCTAATTCTCGAAAGCCCATTAAATCTGTTAAGATATTAGCTGTTCGTTCTGGACGTGAAACAGTAAGCTCTACTGGTCCAAGACCAATAATTCCATTTTCTACAGGAACCGGGCTCTTTTCCCAAGGCTTCCCTCCAGAGACACCACTATTGTTTTCATCCGAAACTAGGACTAAACGTTGACCTTCCTTATCTCTAAATGAAAGACTGGAGCGGCCATTAACAACTTGAATATCATCATGATCTACATGTAAATGCTCAAAACGGTCCTTCCAGTATTGAAGTGCATGATCGTCACTCACTCGTAAGGAAGTGGCAGTGATACTATTTGTACCAGGATAAGTTCGACCAGCACGCGGAATTTCAAAAAAGGTCAAATCTGTCCCTGGATTTCCTCGTTCATCTGCGTAAAATAAATGGTATACAGAGGTATCATCTTGGTTAACTGTTTTTTTAACCAGTCTTAATCCTAATACTTTTGTATAAAAAGTATAATTGTCCAATGCATTAGCTGTAATAGCAGAAACATGATGAATTCCTTTTAAAGGTTTAATCGTCATGGTAGTACTTCCTTTCTAAGTCTAACATAATATCTCGAATTCAAGATAATTATAATAAAAATAACTAAGAACGTCAAATAATCAAGATATATGTAAAAGAGGTTAACGAACAAACGCTAACCTCTTGTTTCTTATTGCTGGATGTATTGTCTATTTTGTTGTTGTTGCTGCTGATAACTTCTGTAACTAGGAATATGACGTTGTTCTGATTGATTGTAAGAATGAATCGTTTGATTTGGACTTTGTTGATAAGAAGTTGTTTGGTTATAACCAACACCACTTGATAGTTCTTGTTGCATTTGGTTGCAAACATTTAAAATTTGTTGACATTGTTGTAATGCTTGGTTATGTCCTTGTAAGCTTTGTTGAATCATTTGAGTTGCTTGTTGTTCTCTTTGTAATAACTGTTGCAACATTTGTACATTTTGTTGTTCTTGTTGAAGCATTTGCTTATATTGTTGGCTACCTTGTTGTGTTTGTTGAATTAATTGTTGAACTACTTGACGACATTCATTGATTTGTTGCATTGCATGTTGTTGTGTATGCATAAATAATCCCTCCATTTTTTAATATGTTTGTTGTTGATTACTATATAGTGCATTTGGTTGATAGCTGTTAATCATTGTTTTTGTTGTTGTTTGGTCAAATGTTGGTACTTGGTAATAACCTCTTTGGTTCATGTAATTCCATGTTTCATATGCTTGATCTGCACAATTTTTTGACCCTTGAATCATCAATTCTCTTAGTTGAGAATCTGTAAATTCTAATGCAGCATGCATTTTCGTTACTGCAGAAGCTTTGTGAGTTCCAAGCATAGCAGACGATATATCTTTATCGTTTAATTGATTGATCGATGCGTTAGGTGATTCAGGTACACTATTTCTGTTCATACCGTAAGTTGGAGTTGCACTAATGTTTGATTTTACAGTCGGAAGTGATCCAACATTTGCTTTTTGTTGAAGCGCATTTACAACAGCATTGTATTCATTCGTCATGAAAGAAAGCTGATTTTGTAAAATGTTCTGTAAGTTTTGATCTTGACAATGTGGTTGTAAAAGCTGAAATTGATTAATTCCATTAACCATACAGCTTAATACTTCATGACATTCCATTAACTCATGAGCACCAATATTTACTGAATTCATTTGGCTTTGCAAGGTGTAATCCTCCTTAAATACATTTTTTGAAGCCAAATTTAAACTACCACTATTGAGCGTAAATTATTCAACTAATTAGTAAAGGAATAATAGTTTGAACATAAAAAAATCCAGATTTTCATCTGGATTTTCAAGAAAACTTGTATATAAAATGTCCGTTCGGTTTTAGTTGAATGATTATTTTACCTTGGTTTTCAATTCTGCTCGTTAAATAAAAGTACAGCCCGTTCCACTCTAAAGACCAACCTTTAGGAGCACTTGCACGCAAATGCATTAATTGCATTTTGTAGATATCATATTTAAACGAAAAAGAAAATTGACCTTCAACGACTGCATACCATAACTCTTTTAAATAATTTATCGCTTCAGCTGATTGCTGTGAACTAATGATTTCGTTTACTGTTCTATACTGCACTATATTCCCCTCACTCTCTATCTACAAGATTAGATGAATAAGAGAGAAAAAACTATGCTAAAATGTTTCCATTGTTTTATTTAATTCATTAAGAAACATGACTATTTTCAATAGATTCTTCTTGGTCACGATCCATTTCCTTAATAGGTGATTTTTTATAACGTCCGATTATCGTACTCGCGATAAAAATACAAAAGATTGAGAGAATAGCTCTTTCCCAACCAACTAAAGCTAGTGCAAATAAGATAATAACAGAGTCACATACAAAAAGAACTAAACCTCTATTTAACCCGAATTTTTTATCAATATATAAGCCAAGTATATGAATTCCACCTAGTGAAGATCCGTTATTCAATACAAATGTCACACCAATGCCAATTAAAAGACCAGCAATAATAGCAGCAATAATCGTATTTATCTCAAAGACAGGAATAATGATGTCAAACCATTCGCGAATTAGAGAAATCCCAGTAATTGATAATAAGCTTGAAATGGTAAACCACTTACCAAGTTCTTGAATAGAGATGATGAAGAAGGGCAGATTCACAATAAAAAACAGTGAACCCCAAGAGAAGGTTGTAAGATATGATAAAATAGTTGCAATTCCGGCAGTTCCGCCAAAGGTTAAATTATTATCTGATAATAATTTAATTCCTAACGAGGTTAAAACTAGACCAACTAAAACAAGAATCAGCTTTTTCGTTATATTCATAAATATCCCCCGATCATTGTTATCCAATAATAACTTATCGCAAAGGATTGACAAGGTCAATGGCTTGAAAAGTATTCCGAATCTTACGTTTTTTCCGAACAAAAAAAGATCTTTTTTCTCGGGTATAAAAATGCACCTCCCAAGAAAAAAGATCTATTAAATGATTAAAACATTGGGACAGGAGGGTCTATTGCTAGAACAGGTTGTCCATTTATTGTTAGCCAAATATAATAATGATCAATTTCCATATCTAAGCGATTTTCTATTTTTTGAATGATATCTTCTTGTACTTGAAAGCTTATCGAAGCTGTTTTATCACCTAAAGGTATATTTTTCATACCAAATAGATCAGCAATATATCTGGCATCCTCATATGAAACTTCAACATACTGATCATATTCTGATAAGTATGCAGCTTGAACAGGAGAAAAGGTAAAAATGATGGCTAGAGAGATTGCTGTAAATAAAGTTAACACATATTTCATCTTTATCACCTCCTTTTATAGCTGTAAATGATTATAGCTGTAAATGAGCAAACACATCTACAATTTCAGGATGATAAAGAGTACCTTTGTTTTTCTTTATTTCACGAACTGCTTCTTCCTTTGAACGAGCTTTTTGATATGATCGATCACTAGTAATGGCATCATATGCATCAACCACTGATATAATTGAAGCTTTAATATCAATCTCTTCCTTAGATAATCCATATGGATACCCTTTTCCATCGAAACGCTCATGATGCTGCTCAACAATTTTACCGGCATTTACTAATATCGGCAATTTTGTTTCTTCCAATATCATTCTTCCATAAATTGTGTGCTTCATCATAATTTCCCACTCATCGGCAGTTAGTTTCCCTGGTTTTTGAAGAATGTTCAGTGGTATTCTTACTTTTCCAACATCATGAAAAAAAGAAGCCATGTTCAGTTGTAATAAGTCGTTTGAATTTAAACCTATTTTTTCTCCAACCTTCATAGCCAGGTTTGCAATTCTTGCACAATGATCCCCTGTATATCCATCTTTTTCCTCTATAGAAACGGCAAGATTAGCCAATTGTCTTGATACCTGACTATAGCGATGAAAAATAGGCTGCGACGTAACATAGATAAATTCAGTAGGACCAATAGATTGGAATACATAATGCTTAGTAATTGGCGAACGGTAAAAAGAATCACCGGCTTTATAGGTTTTAAAGCTACCATCATCCATTTGTAGCCTTAATTGACCTACAATTACAAACAAATACTCGAGTGCATGCCAGCCAGCTTCAGGTTCAAGCGCCCATCTTGTATTAGGTTCTAGCTGATGGTGAATAATTTCCGTTTGATCTCCTGATGCAAGCAGTGAAATGGTTAAGCCCTTCATCTGAACCGACTCGATGAAGTCATTTTTATTTGCGAATTCAGTCATAGAAACCTCACCTTAGAATTAATTTAACTAACCTATTATAATGAATATCTTTCAAATAAAATAGATAGTTTTCCTAAGATGAAGATAGTACCAATTTAGGGATTATCTCCTAACAATAGTTTAATTCATGAACGAAAATTTTCAACGTTCATACTTGTTCTACGACTAAAATCGACAAAGGTTCAAAAAACCCAAATGAAGCAGGGAACTCTATATGTCCCCTGCTTCTTCTGGCTACTCTATTTTTTCCGGTTCTGGAAATTCAACCCCAAATGTTTCAACTGTAACTTGCTTAATTTTTTGATCTTCAAGAGGCTTGTCCTGATTATCCTTTTCCACATTTACGATCTTATCGACTGCGTCCATTCCTTCTGTTACTTTACCGAATGCAGCATACTCACCATCCAAATGTGTAGCTTCAGCAACCATAATAAAGAATTGAGAACCTGCTGAATCGGGGTCTTGAGATCTCGCCATTGAAAGAACACCTCTTTCATGGTTTAACTCATTGTCAACTCCATTAGATTCAAACTCACCTTTAATTGCATAACCAGGTCCACCAGTACCTCGACCTTCAGGGTCTCCTCCTTGAATCATAAAACCTGGTATCACCCGATGAAAGATAAGTCCATCATAAAAGCCTGATTCAGCAAGGGAAATAAAATTATTTACCGTATTTGGAGCAATATTTGGATATAACTCCACCTTAATCGTATCATTATTCTCCATTGTAATAGTAGCAATTGGATTGTCTTCAATTTCTTGTGCTGGTTGTTTTACATCATCCTTATCAGGTTGACTTTGTTCATTTGTACCACAGCCACCAACAATGAGCATGACTAAAAAGATAATACTTAATACACTTTTAATTTTCATGACCTTCTCCTTTCAACATATATGTACTTTTCTAACCCACATCACTTTATATATAGACTTCATCTATGTTACGGTAAAAGTATACAGTAAAGGAACAGGTGGTGTCTAACTTGGTATATACAGAATTAAAGCATCTTTTGAAAGATTACTACCCATTTACATTGTTAACAGATTTTCAGTTACAAGAAATGACCGATAAAGCTACACAAGCGACCTTTGCTCAAAATGAATTTATTTTTCACGAAGATGAAGATGCTGATCATATTGATATCTATTTTTTAGTATCTGGGCTAGCGAAAAATATTTTACATCAATCAAATGGAAAGCAGTTATCACTACGTTACTATTATCCTGGAGACATTATTGGATTAATGGTTATGTTCACAAGTGGTGAGTTAGAGTTTTCTGTTCAAGCATTAGAAGATTGTACGGTTTTCAAGCTGAACAAGCGTCATTTTTTTGAAATTATGACCCGAAACAACGATTTTTCAAAGGTCATTTGGGAAAGTATTGGAGAAAGAACAAAGTCCTTATATGATGAGATGAAAAACAAAGCAACCCATGATGACGAGGAAAATGTACACTTATTAAAAACACGTGTGAAAACACTAATGAATCAACCTATTCTTATTCAACCTCACCTTACAATGGATAAAGCAGCACAGCTTTTAGATGAGAAGAATGTTTCAGGATTAATTGTGAATGATGAACAATTAAAAATGAAAGGAATTATCACCAATAAGGAAATATTAAAATATGCATCCCAGCCATCTTCCTCTAATTTAGTTTCAGACTGGATGAACAAGCAGCCATATTATGTTGAGGCTGATGCGTTTGCATTTGAAGCTCTTTCTTATATTAAAAATAAAGCAAATGAGTTTATTCCTGTTATTCATAATGGGAGTGCGATCGGAGTATTAACCAGTCGTTCATTCCTTAATCTTGAAAATTCCAGCTACTTAGATTTAACCTATAATGTAAAAAATTCAAGATCAATTAATACTCTCTTACAGCAAAGTTCTTTAGTGAATACTACGTTACAATCGTTTGTTCAAGAGCTTGTTGAAAAGGAAAGTTACGCTTATGAAGTATCTGAAGTAATCACAAATCATAATGATAATATTCATAGACAAATTATTAAACTAGCAGAAAATGAGATGAAAGCAGAGGGCTATGGAACTCCGCCAATTAACTACTGTTTTATCATAATGGGAAGTCAAGCACGACACGAACAAGGATTTCACACAGACCAAGATAATGGTGTTATTTTAACAAATTATTATCACCTACCTAATCGTTCTAACATTGATGAATATTTTAAAAAATTCACTCAAAAAATTAATCATTATTTAAGTTTAGCTGGTTTCCCTGAATGTACAGGTGGAATTATGGCGAAAGAGTCTAAATGGAGAAAGTCTTTATCAGAATGGAAAAGAGAAATTCAAACATGGAAAGATGAACTTGATGCTCAAGAAATTCAAAATTTCACGATGTTTTATGATTTTAGACCAATTTTTGGTGATTTTTCCCTTGCTGAAGAAATAAGAGACTTTCTTACAAACAAAGCTAAAAAGTCAAAAACCTTACAACAATTATTAATGAAGGATGCTCTTCGATTTAAGATTCCTGCACATCCTCTAGGTATTATAAATTTAAAGCAAAAAAACAAAAAAATTAATGTTAAAAAGACAGGATTAACACAAATTATTTACTCAACAAGAATTAATGCCATTAAATATGGAGTCAATGAGGTAAGCACGGTGAAACGTCTTAATGAATTAAGAAAAGTTCAAGCCATGCATCCACGTGATGTTGAAAATGCTAAAACAGCACTTCACTATTTACATTATTTTCGATTGCAGCAAAACCTTAATCAGCTTGAAAACAATCAAGATGTTTCAAATGAAATTAATGTGTATGAGCTTTCAAAAGAGGATCGAATAAAGCTAAAGGAAGCACTGCAGGTTGCTCATCGTATGCAGCAAGTAACCAAGATTAGCTTTAATCGAAATCGGGTGGTGTAGAACAGTTTGCCAGATGATATAAAGATATTAAAATATTTATTTTGGGATCAATTATTCTTTAAACACCGTATGAACAAAATGGTTCAGCTTCCAGAATATGATCATGCCCTTACTTCAACTGAACAATTTTTAGAAAGTCAGAAAGGATTAATGAATAAAGATTTAAGCTCCTGTACGTTTACAATTTTTGATCTTGAAACAACTGGATTTTTTCCAAACATGGGGGATGAAATTATTTCAATCGGGGCAATTAAAGTAAAAAACTTTGAAATATTATATGATGAGGCATTTTATACGATTATGAAACCAATTAATAAAATTCCGAAAACAGTTGAAGAACTAACAGGATTATCGGGAGAGATCTTAACAAAAGCCGAATCATTTCCTGTTGGCATAAGTAAATTTCTTGACTATTGCAAAGGAAGTATTTTGGTTGCCCACCCTGCTACATTCGATATAGAGTTTATGAAAACAGTTCTTAATCAATGGAATTTTCCGGATTTCTCAGTGGATTTTCTTGACTCCCATTTGATCGCAAATGACTTATTTACAGAAGAAAGAAATTATTTAGATAATCTCATAGAGCGTTTTAATATATCAGAGCGCGAACGACATCATGCTTTAAATGACGCTGTTATGACCGCTAATGTTTTTATCAAACTTCTACAGCATTATGATCATTCCGTTATAAGAAACCCAAAACAATTATTAGATAAAATCGAAGAAAACGATACAGTTAATGAGGGTTACTCTTAAAAAGAGCATTGAAAAAGGTGTGGCAAATTGCCACACCTTTTTGTTGTTTATATTTTTTTGAAAATAGCAGCTTGTGACGTTATTTCTCCTGCTTGATAATTAGTAATATGTGAGAATTTGTAGACACATCCGTATCCATCAATATCAAATAATGTCATTTCCATAAAATCTTGTGGTAGTTCGTGTAAATGCTTCAAAAGAATTTCATTTTCAGAGTAAAATTGTAAATCCCCCTCCTGTAAGTAGTGGACGAAAGGATTTGTTTCTAGACGTTTTTCTAAAGGAATGTTGTAAAAATTCATTTAAAGCACCTCACCTTTTTATTTTCTTTGTTTTCTGTATTTTCTGATTATTTATATAATACACCAAAACTTCTCGTTTGAAAACTATTTTTTAAAAATTATTATTATTTTTTCTTGTCATATTATGACTATAGTAAAATCTCAAAATCTTTTCCATTTATTATCATACCACCACTCCCCTTTTCTCAAGGATATAAGCAAATGATACCAATTACCAAAGAGAATATTCATGTTAAAATGTGATGGAGGATGTGATGATTTTGAAAAAATTTATAGTTTTTTTTATTATATTACTATTATCATTGCCTATTCTTGTTAGTTTTACTTCAGGCAGTACGGTTGGGGCCTATTCATCCTTTCTGTCTCCAGAAGGTATTCAATTTGTTAGTTATTCCCATGAATGGGACGAGCATAAATTAATAGATTTATATAAGGAACTTAAACAAAACAAGTATGGAGAAGAAATAAATATGCTTCAAGAAATTAGGGTTGTGGCAGGAAATCATTCCTCAGGAGATACAAAGGGCAGCTACCATCCAACATCAAAGACAATTGTACTTTATCAAGGTGACAAGTATCGTGAACCTGATGATTATCGAGAAACATTGTCACACGAATATGGCCATCATTTTGCTTATTATTATTTTCCATCCCACCACCTCCCTTTTTCTAAGTGGCAAAAGTTAAGAGGCATAAACATTGCCCAGCTGCGATGGGATGCGTTTTGGAACTATGAAGAGAAAAATCATTCTTTCTATCCGCAAGAAATTATTGCAGATGATTACGTACTTTTATATGGTGCAACAAATTATGTTAATTCAAAAGATGTTTATAGTAATGAAGCCTTTTACCTCCGAACACAACATGAAAATCAGCAACTTCCAAATGTGTTAGAAAATAAAGAACTTCTAGCTTATTTAGAAGAAGAAAGCGGAGTTGCTATTGATAAAGAGCGCCTTATCCAAACACCATTTTTCACAAATATTGAAGATGACAAAATAAGCTTTTCTGTCTCCGAAAAGACGAACATTGCTTATAGATTAAATATAGAACTTTTTAGTCCATCTAGCGACCAACAAACGGTAGAGCTCTATAAGATTACAGATAATAAAGACAATGAGATCGAATTTTCTTTAGATGATGTTGGCCTCGGGCGCTTTTCAGATTTTGAATCTGCCATTATATCAATTGATGTTGTGGATTTAACAACTTCGATTGGATTTGAGACAAAGGAGACAACATTGAACTTTTAAAAGATAAAAGAGGAATGGGATACTGTTATCCTAACACACTATATGTATGGCTAATTACATTGTTTTCTAATCCAATTATAATAATGGTCCAGTATTGACGAACTGGACCATTATTTGTATGTGAAAACCATATGTGTATCGTTTTATAATGAAAGTGTACAAATTGCATTCGAAAACGGCATATGTGTATGCTTTTGCTTAGATTGAAAGTTTAAAACCATTCGTTTAATCCAACAACTGGTAAAAATGACATCGAAAGTGGTGTTAATTGTGATTTTTATCCATTTGCGTATGGTTTTATAGTTAGAATGGTACAAATTGCATTCGAAAACGACAAATGTGTATGCTTTTGCTTAGATTGAAAGTTTAAAACCATTCGTTTAATCCAATAAATGTAAAAAATAACATTAAAAATGTTCTTAATTGTGCTTTTTATCCATTTGCGTATCATTTTACAGTGAGAATGTACAAATTGCATTCGAAAACGACAAATGTGTATGCTTTTGCTTAGATTGAAAGTTTAAAACCATTCGTTTAATCCAATAAATGTAAAAAACAACATTAAAAATGTTCTAAATTGTAATTTTTATCCATTTGCATATCATTTTACAGTGATAAAACAAAAATGACCATCAAAACAGTGCTAATTTGATGGTCACCTCAGATAATTCTTTTAATTTCATACTAGCTAACGAAACCCTCTACATACATTCACAATCCCGTTCCCTATTTTCTTTCATACAAAACAGTTAAACTAATTAAAGTGACAAGTATCGTTGCTCCCATATCTGAAAGGATTGCAATCCATAATGTTAGCAAGCCTGGGATCGTCAACAATAAGGCAATTAGCTTCAATCCAAGTGCAAGTGTAATATTAAGCTTAATAATGGAATTCACTTTCTTTGCTGACTTTATTGCGGATGGTAATTTCCCAAGGTGATCCTGCATTAATACAATATCAGCTGTTTCAATTGCACTATCAGTCCCTTTCCCCATGGCAATTCCTAAGTCTGCTGTTGCAAGTGCTGGTGCATCGTTTATTCCATCACCAATCATTGCAACCTTAGTCCCTTTAGAGAGCTCTTTTACTTTTTCAACTTTCTCATCTGGTAGCAAGCCAGCAAAATATGAAGTTAAACCTACCTTTGATGCTACTTTCTCTGCTGTGCTTTCATGGTCACCAGTTAACATGACTGTCTTTTGGATTCCTGCTGCATGTAAAGCCCTAATAACATCCGCACTCTCTTCTCTTATTTCATCTGCGATCCCCATGATGCCAAGTACTTTTTCAGTACTAGCTAATATTACTAATGTCATGCCTGATTGTTTATATTGTTTAATTTGTGCTTTTACACCTTCCTCTATATGCACATTTTTCATATGTGCTTCGTTACCAAGGAAGTAAGTCTCTCCATCTATTTTTGCAACAATTCCACTTCCCGAAACTGTTGTTATTTCCTCTGGTTCAATCAAAGATAGTCCTTCAGCCTTTCTCATCACTGCTTTTGCAATCGGATGTGATGAGCTATTTTCAATGGAAGCTGCAATTTGTAAAAACTTCGGATCATATTCTACAAAATCCTCTACAAATGGCTGCCCCTTTGTTAGGGTGCCTGTTTTATCAAAGGCAATCGTATGAATTTTACCTAACTGCTCTAAAAATACTCCTCCTTTTACAAGTATTCCATTGCGAGCATTTTTGGTAATACCAGACACAATGGCGATCGGTGAAGATAAAACTAAGGCACATGGACAACCTACAATTAATACCGCTAATCCCTGATAAAACCAATCTCCCCAGCTACCGTTGAATAACAATGGTGGAATTAGCATCACAACTGCAGAAATAATCATGATCAAGGGCGTATAATATTTTGCGAACTTATTTATAAACAATTCTGTTGGTGTCTTTGTTTCTTGCGCTTCCTCTACTAAATGGAGAATTTTTGCTAATGACGATTCTTCATATGCTTTAGTAATTTTTATTTTTAGTACACCTTCATTGTTAATGCTTCCTCCATAAACCGGCTCATCTTTATCTTTTTCAACTGGCATGCTCTCTCCTGTGATAGCTGCTTCGTTTACAGAGCTTTTTCCTTCTAACACTAAACCATCCGAAGGAATTTTTTCACCAGAACGAACTAAAACAATTTGATTTGCCTTTAAAGATGAAATTTCGACTATTTTTTCTTGACCATTTTCAAGTACAGTTGCTTCCTTTGGAGCTATCGCTAGCAGTTTTTCCATTGAATTTCTAGCTTTTTGCATCCCCAAGCCTTCTAGGTATTCATTTAAACCAAAAAGAATTGCAACTAAAGCTCCTTCTTTCCATTCTCCAATACCTAATGCACCAATTAAGGCAATTGTCATTAACGTTTCGATATTAAATTTTAATTTAAATAGATTTTTCAATCCCTTTATAAAGGTTTGGTATCCACTTAAAACGGTTGCTGCTAGAAAAAGTCCGATTGCAATATATTCATTAAAAAAGAAATCTGTTAGAAAACCTGCAAGATAGAAACCAGCTGATAGGGATAAAAGTAAAATCCAATTAACCCCTGTAGGGTGATGATGCTCATGATCATGCTCGTGTTCGTCAGCTTCTATATATGCCCCATCTGAAGATAAAATCTTTTTTACTTTTTCAATATCAACATTACTTTCTAGTTTAAGCTTACCTGTGTTATAGCTTAAAGATGCTGTATGTCCTGATGGTAATTTATTTATTTCTTCCTGTAATTCTCTTGTACAGTTTGCACATGTTAATCCTTTAACTTTATATTCTTCCATTGTGCTCAACTCCAAAATAAATGCTTAATGATGCTGTGCATGGTTAATTGTTTGTTGCAGAACATTCATTACGTGATTATCATCGGGCGAATAATATAATGTTGTCCCTTCCCTTCTATACTTAACCAAGCGTAAATTTTTCAAAAATCTTAATTGATGTGAAACGGTTGATTGAAGTAACGATAATTTTTCAGCAATTTCATTCACTGAATGTTCACTTTGCGAGAGTAAGTGTAATATTTTAATTCTGGTTGGATCACCTAATGCCTTAAACGTCTGTGAAACAATAAATAATGTTTCTTCGTCTAATTGATCTTGTGGTTCCTTTTTACCTGATTCATCCATGATCAGCACCTCTTACTTTTTAGTATATATCAAAATATGCATATATGTTCATATTATCTAATTAAATAATAAAAAAAAGATTGACTCTTGTCAATCCTAACCAATTAATAAAAATACCTCCAATATGAAAATACCGGTTAATAAACTAAGCAAATGATAAAAACGATTTGCCTTCTTACTTGATGTTAGAAATAATTCAACAATCGAAATGTATAGCATTGTACTAATTGCAACACCTAATAAGGCCCCTAAAATCATGTCATTTTTTATCGTCACAATATTTCCTAGTAAGACAAATCCATAAAGACTAAATGTAAGATAAAGAAAAGCAGTGACTATAAGATGAGGCTTAAGCTTTAATGCAATAGCTAGCATCATTAATGCCATCCCCTCCGGTAAGTGATGTAAAATAATGAGATGATAAAGATGTCCTTCGTGGTCCGCATGGTTCCCCATAGCAAACCCTGAAGGTGCATTATGTAATGTAATGGCAATAAGCAGAAGAAAAAACGTTGATTTTGATTCATCTTTTGATGAATGATGTACATACTGATCCATTACTATCATACATAGAAGACCAACACCTATTCCCAAAATAATAGATAAAGGCTGATAATGTGAAAAACTATGTGGAATAAACTCAAGACATAGTATTCCCACAATCATACCGGCACTAAGAGAGAACAAGTAGTCGATCTTCCAATTTCCTATTTTACTAATGATAAGTGATAGAACCCCACCTGCTATCAATGATAAAAACACATAAAGGCAAAACAAAAAATCCACTCTATTCCCTCCATTACATTACAGATAAAGCAATTACTTTAAGTTATGAACAGCTTTACCTGTTTAGTACAAGGGCAATTAAGAGATGATTTGTGAAAGAAAGTAATCAATAACACTTTCAGAATGTAAACGTACTCCAACATATGGAGGCCTTATATGGTTGTTCATCTCATATGGCATACCTAACCACAGATATTTTTTATCTATAATTATGAATGGAAATGAAACTGATTGGGCTTTAATGCTTTTCATGTTATCAGGGGATATTGTAGTTAAACGGACATTGCTGCTTCGGCTATTGATTATGTCTTTCCACTCCTCGGATAACCCTTTGGTAGTAGGTAGTCCAACAATTATTGAAGAATAGGCCTTTTTCACATCTTTCATGATAAGTTCCAGCTTTTTTGCATGAACCCATGTTAAATTTGCATGTTGGTTCTTAATCCATGTCCCTATTTGCTGTTGTCCGACTTTTTGATTTTTACTTACCTGATGATCAACAAGCTGACGTATTGTTTTTCCCCGGAACACCTTAGATTGAAGAAATTGTTGATCAGCCAGATGAACAAACTTTCCTCTAGTTCTTGTCATGGCAACATTAATAAGTCGCTCACTATCCTTGCCAATTAAAAGCATTCCAGGTCGTTCTTGCGGATAACTATCGACCGTATCAAATACCATAACATCCCTTTCACTTCCTTGAAATCTATGAACTGTTGCAGAAATAATGTCCGAATCCAATCGTTCTATTGAATATACATCATTTAGTAGCATGTCCATTAAAGCTGCCTGAGCACGATAAGGTGTAACATATCCAATTGACCTTGCTCCTGCTAAGAATGACTCGTGTATTATTTGAAAGGATAAAAGTAAATGCCAAAGGTTATATCGTGAATTTGATGTTTTTTCACGCATACTGTACATTCCGCTATAACTGCTGTCTAACAATATGGACGAACAATTTGAAAATGGTTCTCTTTCTACAATTGAATTTCTAGCAGATTTCACACTTTCGTGATCTCCAACAAGATCATGATAAATGTACTTATTTGTGAATGAAGAAATATCCGGGTGCATTCTTCTTTGTTCTTTTAAAAGAAAAAGATGAGGATGTAGAGTACTACTTGAATGATCATCAAGCCAATCAACTACACCTGCTTTATGAAAAATGTCGTTTCTTAACCATTCATCAACAAGAGCATGTTTTGCAGCCGCAATTGGAGGAAGCTGCTTAAAATCTCCGCAAATGATCACTCTTCGGCCGAGAGTTGCAGCAAAAGCAATTTGCGGAATATAGGCCATACTTGCTTCATCAATTATGACAAGATCATAGTCTTTTTCATAAATACTCGGATCGTTCGCAGCCTTTGATAATGTTGTTCCTACAATATTGGCATCCTTAACAAGCTCAATTTCCTTTTGTCTTATTTTTTCTAAAACTGTCGCTAATTTACGTTCAATTTCAAGCAATTGTTCAGAATCCCTTTGACTATAGGATTGTGAAAGAGTTTGTTTCATCCCTCTTCTATGTTCATGCAAATCATTTCTTTGTTTTGCTAATTCCGGGTGCCTTTTATGAATCAGCTCCAATGTTGTTAGGTTATCGTTTGATGTAATCGATGTTTGCGATCCATAACGAAGCAAATCACCTTCTCGAAAATGGCCCTTTTTATGAATAAAACGAGAAATTTCCATCATAAGCACATCAACTGCTTGATTACTTTGTGACAGAACTAATACTCGATCGCCTTTTACATATTTATTTCCTGCTACCCTGCTCAAGGTATAGGTTTTACCTGTACCAGGGGGACCCCAAACAAATGTAACAGGATTATATTTGCTTCGTAAAACAAGTTCATGAACAGCTGATTTTATTTTTTCGGTAGGGTGCTTAGGAGCATTAGATGGATTCATCAATCTTTTCATTCGTACTTTCTTCCGCTTACTTTCTTTTATTTCATCGAATCTTTCATGTAGTTGATCTAACAACTCCCATGGATCATGAAGTAAAAAGAGCTCGGAAGGTTCATGTCCAAGGGATTCCTCCAAGGATAAGATTACACTTTTCCCCTCTGATGAAAGAACTTTACCGTTCACTGTTCTTTTTCCAAATTCGACTTTAATTGAAGAGCCTATTGGCACTCGAATGGGTACAGTGGTTTCAAAATAATAAGTAAATGACCCATCGTTTGACATCAGTTGACCATCTTTTAATGCGTATCTCGTACTTCCATATTTCTTTAGATGCATGATTTCCACACGGATTGCCTTTTGCCATGTTTTTATATAATAATTGGTAGATTTCATGTTTATAACGTCCTTATCGTTTTTCTGACAGTTTTCACCGAAACAAACTATACCATGATCGAGTTTGAAAAGCGAATATCTTTAAAATAAAAAAAGGACCAAAATTGGTCCCTTAAACACGAGTCTTATCTTATACCAACATATCCTTTGAATGGTTGGTACATGTGCATTCAGTTAAGCTGTAGCCTGTAACTTGAAATCCATTTTTTTGTAAGAAGCGAACGCCCATGTTTTTTTCAAGTTGACTTCCAGCAATAAGATGTACTCTTTTATTAGGAATTTCATGAAAGTATCTTCTTAAATATGCAATAGGTATAACAATTGAATCGAAATTTTTCATCGTTGACAAATTATTATAATCTCTTACATCCACAACTTGACTAGATTGATCATGATGATCTATATCTACACAAGGTACATTCTTAATAGAAATTGACCTTTTTAAAAAACTTCCGATTAACACGATAAGAATAATACCAGCTATGAGATAAAGCATCTCCCTTCCCCCTCTAAGAAGTAAATGACAATGTTATTAACTTATATAAATATAGATGCTTTTAGATGGTTTTATCAAGTAATTGGATTTGAATCTGATCATTTTTTTATAGCTAGCTAGTTAGCATGCTGCAGCTTACAGTTTCAGGCATTTACCTTACTTATATGAAAGATACCCCTACTTGTTAAGTTGATCTAAAATTGGGTACAGCTCTTCAAGATGAGTGATTTCAAAGTCTGGTTGTACTTCGTTACGTTCTTTGTTATGGCGATTAATCCAAACAGATTTCATTCCAACTCTTGATGCACCTAAAATATCTGTCATAAGATTATCTCCTACCATTATTGCCTCATCTTTTGAAAGATTCATTTTTTCTAATGCATGCTCAAAAATAGTTGGATCAGGTTTTCCTCTTCCAAAAGCACCGGAAATAATTATTTGCTCAAAGTAAGGAACAAGCTCTGGAGTAATTTCTAATTTAGTATTTTGTAAGTCTGGAGAACCGTTTGTTAACAAAAGAAGACGGTAAGATTCCTTTAACTTGTCCAACACTTGAAAAGATTCATCATAAACAAAAGGTTTTTTTCTTCTTTGTGCTGGAAATTCTTCAGCTAGTGTTGCTCCATAGTCAGGATCATCAATTCCACATGCTTTTAAGCCTCTTGTCCATGCTTCTTTCCGATATGTGGGAACGATTTCTTTCATCTTGCGAAAATTCTCTTCATCGTCTAAAAAGTTACCCCAAAGACCTTCAAACGGGTTGATTCCGATCATTTGCGTAAAATCATATGTTTCGTATGAGGAATAAAGCTCCCTCGCTTCTCTTCGAACAGCTTCTTCAAGCATTTCAGAATGTATTCCATATTTTTGTTCGGCTAATTGACATGTCGCAACAAATGCTTCCTTTACACTTTTTTGATCCCATAATAACGTATCATCTAAATCAAAGAAAATAGCTTTAATCATGTTTGTCCCCCTAGAATCTATGTATTTTCATATTTAAAAACTCTTACTATTCAAACAATAGCTTACAGAGATTTGATTAATATGTAAATAGTACCTGAGAAAATCCTTTTATGAAATATTCAAAACAGCAAAAAAACCGCTCTTCTATGAGCAGTTTTTGGTTACAATTAAATTTATACGGATTGTTTCTTTATTTCATCTCGATCTTCATTAGAAATAATTTCCCTTAAAATATAAAAATAAATGCGGAACATTTCTTCAATTGCTGCTTCTATTTCTTCATTTTCACTGTTTTTTAATCTCTTTTTTAATGCATCATAAACAGATTGTTTATTGTGTCCACGCATTGCGATGATAAAGGGAAAACCGAATTTCTTTATATATTTATTATGATAAGCGATGAATTTTTTATATTCTCTAGGTGTTAAAGATCTAAATCCCGATTGCTTGCCTACATAATTGTAAGGGTTTTGACCTCGAATTGTTTCAATAAAATCCGGAAGAGTTTGAAGTAGGGCAACTCTTTCTTCGATTGTATATTTTTTCACACGTTTTTTCATTGCATGATGAAGAAATTGATAAGAGGGAAAAGGTCTTAATTCGGATACCTGTTCGGCAATTGAATGCTCAAAAATCCAACGAAAAGTTGAAACAAATTCCTCACGTGTAAGCACATTCGCATCATGAATTGTCATCACTAGATATCACTCTCCATTAAAGATTTTTATCTTATTGAATTTCTTATTTTTTGTTTACCACCTCTCTGTATCGTTGAACAGCTCTAATGATTCCTGTGTAACCAGTACACCGACAAAGGTTGCCTGATAAATGTTCGATAACCTCCTCATCTGTTGGCTGCTGATTTTGCTCTAATAAATCCTTTAGCGCTATGATCATTCCTGGAGTACAATATCCACATTGAAGTCCACCTTCTTCAAGAAATGCCTGCTGAATAGGATGAAGTGATTGATGTGATACATGTTCAATTGTTTCTATTGTTGAAAGGTGTATCTGATAGGCCATGACTAAGCAAGAATTTACAACTTTTCCATTTAGTAATACCGAGCATGCTCCGCACCTTCCGATTTCACAAGATATTTTAGTGCCTGTTAATTGTAAATCTGTTCTTATAATATCGACTAACCGATAAGTTGGCGGTACGGTTAAATGATACGGTTGACCATTTAATTCAAAAGAAAGATCTATTTTATTTTCCACTTTTGCCTCTTTCATAGAAGCACCTCCTGTTACTTATCGACAAAGGTGTTAATTGTTAATGCATCCAAAACTTCTTCGGGAGAAACGGGGAGATTCTTCACCCATAAGCCACATGCATCATGAATAGCAGCAGTTACTGCAGGTGCAATTGCAACAGTACCAATTTCACCAACACCTCTTGGACCAAATACATCTCCCTCCATTAAAGACTCGTCAACAAACACCTTCATTTCTTTTGGAATATCTTTAATGGTTGGAATGAGATACGAATCAAGATTTTGTGTATGATAGCGACTATTTTCCATCACTGAATCTTCATTTATTGTAAAACCAAGCCCCATAACTGCCCCGCCTTCAATCTGCCCTAAATAACCTAGTGGATTCACTACTGGCCCCGCAGCCACACAATGGTCCATTTTTGTTACCTTTACCCTCCCTGTCAACTGGTCGATTTCCACCTCTGCTACAACTGCGGCAAAGGAGTATAAATAATGTCCCCCTATAACTGCATCTGGGGTGGTTGGAAAATGGAATTGTGTATGAAAAACGGGAAGTTTATCATATAAATAGTTTGCTAAATCATAATAACTGATAATAAGTTGATCAATTTTTCCTTTCCGCCAAATTCCTTTTCCCCCTAAATAAAGGAGATCACGTGTCGTATCTGTGTAAGAGGCTGCCTCATCTAATATTTTATTTAAAAATGGATCTCTTAGCTTTTGAATGCCATTCCAAATCATATTTGTTGAACGAGATGCAGTTGAGGAACCTGAAGAAGGAACGAGATCTGTATCACCTATTACAATCTTTAAATCTTCTTTTCTACACCCTAAAGCTTCCATCATCATAATTTCGATTGAAGCCAACAATCCTTGGCCAAATTCTTCAAATCCGAAAGCAATTTCAATTTTCCCATCCTTGGTTAAAGAAAGGCGAGCACCTGAAGGATCAGGTCGACCAAAGCCAAGACCCCCGCCATGCATAGTGATTGCCACGCCTCTACCTTTCACATTTAGAGGCTCTGTTTTTAAAGGCTGCGTTAATATGGGAGATTTTTTAATCATATTTAAAACACTTCTAGCTCCATCATTCCTTACTATTCGTTGTCCTAACGGCCCGGGATCATCTGCATTTCTAAGATTTTGTTCTCTAAATACTAATGGATCAATTTGTAACAACTCAGCTAGTCTATCCATTTGTGACTCTAATGCAAAGGTAACTTGATTCCCTCCGAATCCACGATATTCACCTGAAACTCCATTATTTGTAAACACAGAGACTCCTTCAATATCAACATATGGAATGATATAAGGACCCGTTGAATGCTCAACTGCGAAGTCTAAAACAGCTGGTCCAAGTGTTGCATATGCCCCTGTGTCTGCAACAATTCGAACAATATGTCCTACTAATTTTCCTTCTTCGTTCGCCCCTGTTGTCATGGTTATCTTCATAGGATGTCGTTTAATACCCGCTCTTACTGATTCCGTCCTCTTATTATGGAGCTTTACTGGTTTTTGTGTTTTAATAGCTAACAAAGCCGCATATGGTTGGATATTTAACTCATCTTTCCCACCGAATGAACCACCGATTGGACTTGATATCACTCGGATGGAACTTTCAGGTATAGATAAGATTCTAGCTAGCTGCATCCGGTCTTTAAAACCGTGTTGTGTTGCCGCATAAACCGTTAATTTACCATCATTCTCTGGAACAACAACTCCTCCCTCTGTTTCCATATATGCATGCATTTGTCTTGGAGTTTCATAGGTTTCCTCAACAATGTAAGGACATTTTTTAAGTTCATCTAAAACATGTTCACTGTTCTTGTACCCTGCACGATGCAAAACATTTCCAGCAGGATGTAATTTCATTTGTGAACTTAAAGCTTTGTCCGGGCAATCAATCACCTCCAGTGGTTCATATTCAACAAGAATGAGCGAAAGTGCCTTCATAGCAATTTCCTCATTAATCGCTGCAACTGCAGCAACTGCGTCACCTACGTAGCGAACAGTGTCTTCGCACAAAACAGGCTGATCAGGAAATATTAATCCAAAACGATTCATCCCTGGAACATCTTTATATGTGATGATCGCTTCAACTCCCTCAAGTTGTTCTGCTTCAGTTGTGTTAATTGAGTTAATTTTTGCATGAGGAAACGAACTTCTTAACACTTTCCCAATTAATATGTTTGGGAAGCAATAATCAGTTAAATATTTTAGCGAGCCAGTTACTTTATCATGGCCATCAGGACGGATTCTCCATTTACTTTTGTACTCGTTTTTATTTAACTCCTTCATCCCTCTTATCCCTCCCTTAGGATCGTTTCTAATTTTTCTGTAAGAATGTTTGCTGTAACCTTCTTCCGGTACGACTCTGTTACAAAGGCATCCGAATATGAATGAAATTCTTCTAAAATTGTATTGTATATAATGTCTCTTGTTATTTGAGATCTACTACCGGTCAATAGCTTTTCTAGTTTTTGTAGTCTAATAGGAAAATGTGTTCCTCCCCCGACAGCTATGCGAATAAATGAATTTTCATTATGACCGCACTTGCTCCAACAACAACTAACCGTCACTAAAGAAGCTGTAAAGGCTTCTCTTCTTCCAACCTTTCGATAAAAACTTTTTGTTTTCTTAGCTTGAAGAGGAATTAAAATGTCAAGAAGCAAAAAGGGGTATGATCCTTTTTCTTTTAACCAGGTTGCTAAATCAATCACGTATATTTGGTCTTTAAGCGCTATTTTCACTTTCGCATCTAACACAAGAAGGGCTGGAATTGCGTCACCAATTCCACTTGCTACATTTCCTCCTATTGTTGCACGATTCCGAACAGCAGGTGCAGCAATGTTTCTACAAGCTTCAGTTAATAATGGACAGTGTTCTACTATCTCAGGATGCGTGATACACTCTGCAATCGATGTAAGTGCACCGATTGCTAAAATATTCTCATCATTCTTTTCATATCTAACTTTTTTTAATTGTTCAATACAGGAAAGATTAATTAGTCTTGAAGGAAGGGGAACACCTGATTCCCATTGGATTTGATGAAGCGTACCTCCTGCTACATATTCGCCTTCAAAAAGCACTTTCAATTTTATTGCATTCTCAATTGTTATTGGATGTTCGACGAAGATCTCGGATTTCAGCATAGTTGATTGTTGTTCGGCATTCATTACATCACCTAATTTCATTTAGAATTTTTGTGAATAAAACAGATGAGAATAGAAAATGGAGGTTAGTAGTTTGAGGTTAATTTAAAACCTAGTACATTCTTTGATTAGCCAAGTTGGGGACTTACTATTTGTTTATAAGTCTCATACTGTTCTAGTGTATCAATATCTATTAATTGGTGATAATCTGTATTTATTTTTAAACCATTTAACATTCCCGTTTTCAAAAGCCTTCTCGCCCCTTGATCACCTTTAATTTTTAATAAAGAATCAAATCCCTTCTTTTGAAATAAGATTGGTGGTTTCATTGAAATTCCATCGAACGAGGCGATAAAATCATGTTCATTGGATGTTCGACTTATTAATTTATCTATCAATTGTGAAGTAATAAACGGTTGGTCCGCTAAAAAAACTAAAACGGCATCAGCTCCTACTTGCTTTGCTCTTTGAATACCTGCTTGAAGTGAATAAGATTGACCGAGATGTGCTTGCAAGCTGATAATATGCTCCCAATGAATAGAATTTGTAAGAAGCGGCTCAATCGTTCGAAGCCAGTTTGGTTGAAAGTCTTTTGTGACAATGACTAAATGATTAATCTTAGATTTAACAATTTCCTTTAATGCCATTGTTCCAAGAGTGTCACCTGCTAAAGGCAATGATAGTTTACAAGTACCCATACGTGAGCTGTGACCTGCTGCCAAGTAAATTCCCACGATGTTTTCGTTATACATTTACACACCTCCTTGCTTTCTGTTCGATTAATTCAGCAACAATGCTAACAGCAATTTCATGTGGTCCTTCAGCCCCTATTGATAAACCAACAGGTGAATGAACCCAATCTTGAACCTTTTTTCCTTGTAACAACCTTTGCGCTCGATCTTTTGAGCCTAAGATCCCTAAGTATGATAGTTGTTTTTTTAGTAAGTACTTCACTAACTCGAGATCTTTTTGAAAATGATGTGTCATTAACACAATTGAGTCTGAGGTTGAAAACGTATAGCTAGTTAGAAATTCTTCAGGAGATCGTACAACGGTTTCGGTTGCTGAAGGAAAATAATCTTTGTGACAATAAGCTGGCCTCCAATCTGCAACAATGACTCCATAGCCTGATTGTTGAGCAAGTTGTGCAAGAGGTCTAGCATCAGCTCCTGCTCCATAGATAAATAGTCTAGGTCTCGCTTGAATTTCTTGTTTAAAAAGGAGATAGTCATTCTCCATCCTTATTGCTTCTGATTGCCATTTTTCTTTTTGGGGAAAATCTCCTTTCCATTGTCCAAAATACTCAGCATTTTCTGTATAAAAAAGATAACCGTAAACATCACCTTCAAGAGATAGTTGTTTAATGTACGAGACCGATATACCATGATTAGTAAGCTCTCTTACCTTTTTTAAGTGCGACATCAATTCTGGGGTTATTGACTCAATTAATACCTTTATTGTCCCGTTACATCCAACCCCCTGTCCCCATGACAAGTCATCTTCTGCTGTTAAGTCATACGTTATCAAAGTGGAGCCCTTCTGATGAAAATACTCTTTACATCTTTCTTTTAAGTCTTCTTCTAAACATCCTCCACTTAACAGGCCCGTTTGAACTCCATCTTCATGAAAAAGCATAGTGGATCCAGCCTTTTTATACGAAGAGCCATCCACATTAACAATCGTTGCTAATACCATTTCCTGTGTGGATTCTGAAATGGTGTCGAGGATTTCATAAATGTCGGTTCCCATCCTGCTCCTCCCTCTCTATTAAATCATCGTATCGACTCTCGATATTCTTCGTAATAATCGCTGAATAGAAGAATTTGCTTCTTTTAGCACAATTGATTTATCAATTGTTAGTAAACGTTGGTCTTCCATCACAATTTTTCCATTAATGATCGATGTTTCTACATCTGCTCTCGTTGCTGAATAGACAATTCTTGAAATAGGGTCAACCTCTGTTGAAGGATACGTATGAAAATCATTTAAGTCTAATATCACAACATCAGCTTTTTTCCCGACTTCTAAGCTACCAATCTCTTTTTCCATTCCCATTGCAGCTGCTCCACCCATCGTTGCCATTTTGAATACTTTTTTTGCATCCATAGCCGTTGGACCATGGTCTGGCTTTTGAATAAGTGCTGTTAACCTCATTTCATTGAACATATCAAGATTATTGTTACAAGGTGCACCATCAGCACCAATACTTAGAAATACTCCTTGATCAAGCATCTCAGGAGTATTTGCCACTCCAGAAGCAAGCTTTAAATTTGAGCCAGGACAATGACTTACCTTTACTCCTCTATCACGAATAATTCTTTTCTCTTGTTCGTCGAGCCAAATGCAATGAGCTAGTAATAATCTGGGATTTGCTAAGCCGATATGATCCAAATAAACAACATTTCTCATTCCTCGCTCACGTTCAACCATTTCTATTTCTGTTTGATTTTCTGATGCATGGGTGTGTACCATTACTTGATACTGCTGAGATAAATCCCTTACTTGCGTTAACATCTTTTCTGAACATGAAATAACAAACCGTGGTGAAAATGCATAATGAATACGACCATTGTCAAACAGATGCCATTTTTCTAATAGGTCAACACTTTCTTGTATGGAAGAACTAGTATTTTCTAATAAAATTGATGGAACATTTGCTCCTTGATCCATCATAACTTTACCAGCTATAGCCCTAATTCCACTTTCTGCTATAGCTTGAAAAGCATATTCGGTATGCCTAACTGTTTCCATATCGATTATGGATGTTGTTCCACTTCTAATTAATTCTCCTAGACCAAGCATAGCTGAATAGTAAATTGATTCCTCGTCATGCGCAGCTTCAAGGGGCCAGATCTTTTTGGAGAGCCAGTCTAAAAGTTCTAAATCATCACCCTGCCCGCGAAACAGTGTTTGACAAAGATGAATATGACTTTGAATTAAACCAGGAATAACCGTCTTCCCTGTTGCATCAATCATTTTATCCGGAGTCACATTCTCAATTTTATCCTCTATTGCAACAATTCGGTCATCCCTTATTAAAAGATCTCCGTGCAAAATTTCACTTTTTTCATTCATCGTTATGATTTCAGCATTTTTAATTAAAATTTCCACTAAGTTCCGCCTCCCACCTACCTGACAATCCCAACACCTTGTTACTAAATCTAACAATCATAAATACACGAAGCTTGCTTTCTAGAGAAACATTCATTCTCATCTATTAAATTAGCTAAATTATATCCTCAATTGTAAATTATTGTTACATTTATGTTAGAAATTCTCACAGAGAGTTTTAAATGAAAGTATTTTCTATTATTCAGCTGAAATAAAAAAGAGTTGCCTACATGATTGTAAGCAACCCTTATCACTACTTAAACAGTAACATTTAGTATAAAATCTTCTACTACCTTTGCGACTCCATCATTCATATTCGTATCTGTAACAAAATTTGCCAGATCTTTAATTTCTTGAGGAGCATTTCCCATTGCAACTCCAAGACCTGCAAACTCAATCATGGATATGTCATTATAACTATCTCCAATTGCAATAACTTCTTCCTGTTTAATGCCACATTTTTGAATTAGTTGATGTAAGCTTGTTCCCTTTGTAACACCTTTTTCAGTAAACTCCAGGAAATACGGCTTTGAACGCATGATTGAAAATTGATTGTCTAATTCTTTCTGCAACTTCTTTTCAACATCCTTAAGTACATCTGGCTCCGCTACCATTAATGTTTTTACTACTGGCACAGTTACTGACTGTACAAAGTCTGATACCATCTTAATAGGTAATCCGGTTAAAGTAGATTCTTTTTTCGTGAAAGGATTTTCATCCATCGTAATAATTTCATCACCTATATATGTATGAATAAATACATTTTCACGACGGCTTATGTCAAACAATTGATGAACAGATTCTGCACTTAATGTACTGCTGAACATTTCTTCATTTGAAGAGCAATTAATGATTTTACCACCATTAAAAGATAGAATATAGCTTCCATACTGATGTAGTAATAATTCATTTGCATACTCTCTCATTCCAAAAGTAGGACGACCTGATGCTAAAACCACTTTCACACCTTGTTCTTGCGCTCTCATTAACGCCTCTTTTGTACGAGGTGATATCGAATGATCGTCACATAATAACGTATCATCCAAATCTAATACAATCATTTTATATGTCATGTTTTAAGTCCTTTCTATACATAGATCACTATATTCATATCCTACTATAAAAAGAGGCTTAAGGGAAAAAAACATTCCGGAATTCAAAATTAATGTTATATTAATCATTAGAACCCCGCTTTAACTCTTATCAACAAATAAAAATACTGGTCTAACATCCACTAACGAGTTCTGATTTGAAGAAAATAAAAATTAACATAGAGTAATTCGTACTAGGATTAAAAGGCAATTTGATAAGTAAATCACACGAAAATAAGCGGAGAAATTCCTCTTATTGAGGAAAAAGCACGAAAAAAAGATAAAATAGACGGAAAGGTTCCTTTTATTTTATCTAAAAAGGTGAAGATGGACCATTTCACTTTGCTTAACCGGAATATATCCGCTTATATCATCCAAACCGAGTTCCATTCTTCAGTCTAACCGTAAAAATTCCACTTATTTAAACTATCCGTTACTCAATTCAACAAGGCCTTCTTTATTTATCCGCCCTTCAATCACCATCATCCTCCACCCCTGGTAGATAAATATCATTTTCAGGATACCAATTGGAATAACAAAGAGCTTGATTTATGTCACCATTTTAATTTACCGTCCATTTTGTTAACCTCCAATATATCAACAAAAAATTAGCAGTCTTACTCAGTTGTGATAAGGCTGCTAATTGGTGGGCTAATTTAGTTTTTGTATACGGAACCGAACCAGTTAGATACTTACAAACCAGTTTGTGTTAAGCTATTAAACCCTTGATGCATCATGCTTTGAAGCAACTACTTGAACCTCTATTGTTCCAGATTGTTTATTCACAAATGTTTTAATCATAACTGGGAAGTCTTTGTTATTCATAAATTTAAAATCTGGACCTCCCCAGGATACTGTTGCATCCTTCCCGGTAGGAACATAGCCAACAGATCTTGAATGTGAGTTAACTTCTAAAACTTCCAATCCTGCATTTGCAACTGCATTATATAAAGTAGAGGAAGTCTGACAAATACCCCCACCAATTCCTTCAACGAATTCTTTATCTACAATTTCTTTTGCTTTTTGATAGCCTCTTGCTGCAGTACGCTCACCAACAACTAAATTAAAATAAAAGCGATCACCTGGACCCAATACAATTTGATTAATCTCATTTGCTGATAAAAATATATTTTGTGAGCGACCAGCTACGTTGGGATTAAAAGATGTTTTATAATGGCCAATAACTACTTCGTCAATATTTTTTACAGTTTCTGCTGATACATTCGGTGACATCACTTCTATAGGTAGATCTAATGTTTTATCAAGCGCATGAACATTCAATAACATATCAACTAATTTTTCTTCATCTAAAAGAACACGACTTGTTCCTCCTGTTAAGCCACCATTGCCCATATACTTCACCGGTATCATCGGTTGATCAAGACTTTCAGCTAAGTCCTTCGCAACTCGCCTGACTTCTTCCTCATAAGCTTCCGACTCTTGATTTAGTGAAGGAGAAAAGGAATATAATATTTTTTGTGTGTCAGGATGCAGCAATTGAACTTGAAATTCCACTTGTTTCTCTGCTAATTGAAAACTATTCATTGCCAAGCTCTTCACTGGTAAAGGTTCATCTTTTTCATTGCCACTAACTACATTCGAACTACAACCCGTCATCATGAACAAGAAAATCAACGTTGAAACATATTTCTTACGCATAACTCTCCCACATTTCCCATTAAATTTTCTTTACCACTTATTATATTCTCATATATATTTTTCACTTAATCAAAATATCCTAATATTTGTTAAAATCTTCCTGAACAATATATATGAGTTAATATTCTTCTCATTAGTAAGACGTTTAATTAAGGGAAAATGTTTCATATTTTTTCCAAATGGGATGTAAATTTATCATTTTTTTGTTTAAAACAAAAAAGGCCAATTCAACAATAGTTCCCGTTTGCAAAGTGAGTGGTTACAAAACTTTAGAACGGCTTAGTTTGTTGAATTAACCTTTTTAACTAATTAGTTTACTTCAGTAACCCAATTAAATGGATCCTGCTTCGTACCTTTTTGTATGCCAGTTAATGTATCATAAAGTTTTTTAGATAATTCACCAGTTTCTCCGTTATTAATCACAATTTTATTATCGTCATATAAGAATTCACCAATTGGAGAAATAACTGCTGCAGTACCAGTACCAAAAGCCTCTTCTAATTGTCCATCTTTATATGCTTGGTACACTTCTTCCATTGATATTTTTCGCTCAGAAACAGGTGTTTCCCATGATTTTAGTAATTCTAGGATTGATCTTCTTGTTACTCCCTCTAAAATACTACCATTTACTTCAGGTGTGACAACTTCCCCATTAATTTTAAAGAAAATATTCATACTTCCTACTTCTTCTATATATTTCTTTTCAACTCCATCTAACCATAAAACTTGTGAGTAGCCCTTTTGCGCAGCCTCTTCTTGGGCTCTTAGGCTTGAAGCGTAGTTACCGCCGGTTTTAGCTTTCCCTGTTCCACCTTCTACAGCACGAACGTAATGGTTCTCAACGTATATTTTTACCGGATGAATTCCTTCTTTATAATACGAACCTACAGGAGAAAGAATTATCATAAATCGATAAAACTTCGATGGAGCTACCCCTAAGTAATACTCAGTTGGGATAATAAATGGTCTAATATAAAGAGATGTTCCTTCCGCAGTAGGAATCCAATCCTTTTCAATCGAAACAAGTTGTTTTAGGGCCTCAATAACAAACTCGCCATCAATTCGAGGGATACAAAGTCGATCATTTGATAAGTTAAGTCTTTCCATATTTTTCTCAGGTCTGAACAATAATACTTTATCATCTTCCGTACGATATGCCTTTAACCCTTCAAATACTGTTTGTCCGTAGTGGAAGACCATTGAAGCTGGACTAAGTGTAATTGGTTCATATGGAACAATTTTTGGATCATGCCATCCTTTTGCCGGACTATAATCCATTACAAACATATGATCAGTAAAAACGCGGCCAAACTCTAACTGATCTGATTTGGGCTTTTCTTTTCGTGTTGTACTAAGTGTTACATCAATTTTTGTTTTTGTCATCATTTTAAACTCTCCCAATCAACAAAATTTAAAGAAGTTATCATTTTCTAGAACTAACCTCTGATCATTTTACAAAAGGTATCTAATCAAACTTTCTATATTTCACTATTTTATAACTTTCATGGAGCAGTTAACAACTGTTTTTCGACAAAAGATTCAAAATAATCAATAAAAATATTATTTCAGCCCAATATTAAAGTTATTTTTCTATAGAAAAATTTTTATTCTTGGTATTTAATCCAATCAAAAAGAGTGGGTAGCCTTCCCACTCTTTTATATAAAATATCTTATTCCACTTGTTCGATTGTTATTAATGTTCTTTTTGTGTTGTTAAAAAGCTCATGGGTCCCTCACTATTAATTGATGAGAATCTATAAGATATTCGCATTCTTTATTGAGGTAATAACCTTCTTTAACTTTTCTACATCCTGAACAAGAGCAATCCTTACATACCCTTCACCAGTTGGACCAAATGCATGTCCAGGCGTTACAACAACATGTGCATTGTCAATTAGTTCATAAGTAAACTCTGTCGAACTGAAGCCCGTAGGAACTTCAGCCCAAATAAACATACCTGCATCAGGCTTTGTTATGGTCCAACCTAATTCATTTAAACCTTCAACTAAAGTATCACGGCGTTCTTGGTACACCTGTCTACTTTCTTCACAAAAGTGAGCACCCTCTTCAAGAGCAAGGATTGCAGCCTTTTGAATTGGTAAAAACACACCATAATCCAAATTGCTTTTCAATTGATTCATTGCTTGTACCATTTCTTTATTACCAGCAAGAAAGCCAATTCGAGTACCTGCCATATTATAGTTTTTTGAAAATGAAGACATCTCAACTCCAATGTCTTTTGCTCCTTCGATCGAAAGAAAACTTACTGGCTTCTTTTCTTCAAAATAAAGCTCAGAGTATGCAAAATCATGTAGGACGAGTATATTGAATTTTTTAGCAAATGCAACGACTTTTTCAAAAAATTCTATATCAGCTAATGCGGGAACCGGATTACCAGGAAAATTCAAGATCATCAACTTCGCTTTTTCAGCCACCTCAGAAGGAATAATTGATAAATCAGGCAAAAAATTCATTTCCTTTTTCAATGGCATAAAATAAGGAGTTGCCCCAGCCATCGCAATTCCAGCAGCGTATGCAGTATAACCTGGATCCGGCACTAAAATCACATCCCCTGGATTTGCAAAAACCATTGGAAAATGAACAAGTCCGTCCTGAGAACCCATTAATAATAGCACCTCTTCTATTGAGTCCAACTCCACTTTATAGTTTCTATGATAAAAAGAAGAAACTGCTCTATTAAACTCATTAGTTCCAGTTAAAGAATAGCCATATTGATCTGATTTCAACACTTCTTTAGATAAAGCATTGGTAATAAAAGATGGTGGAGCCAAATCCGGGCTACCAATACTTAAATCAATAATCGGTGCACCTTCACTTATTTTTCTCTGTTTATATTGTGCAAGCTCACTAAAAATAGAAGGCTTAAAAAAGCTCATTTTATTTGATAATGTAATAGTCATTTTATACCCCACTTATATCGCAAGTTCTCATTTTTCTGAAAATAAGTGTATCATAACTAAACGTTATACGGGAATAATGAAGTTTAAATCTTTTGAAATAGTTGAATTTTTAATCGTTTTTTTCAATTGTAAAGTTTTGCATAAAATGAAACATTCGAGCTTTTTTCCACTTGCTTCATACTTGAATATCCAAAATAAAAAAGAATGCTGTTTGTTGAGCATCCTAAATTAGAACATTTTATTTTTCCCCTTACTTAAAGCCACTTCTTTGAAAATGAGAGTTTAATTGACCGCGAATCATTTTTTTCTTAAGATCAGCATCAGTTTCTTTCTTTTTGTAGTCTCTACGGATTTCGTCGGTTTGAACGCCTTCCTCCACCTTTTCAGCAATGTCCATTAATTTCTCAATATCAGAAAAAGAATACTTACGAAATCCAGTTGACGTACGATCTGGAAAAATTAATTTTCTTTCCTCGTAATAGCGGATTCTTCTTTCTGACAACCCGGTCAATTCACACACAGTACCCATTGATATCACTTTTTTATCACGATATGATTTCGTCTTATCCAAAGAAACGCCCCCGGTTTTTGTACGTTATTTTCTGATCTCTTCATTACTTTACCAATAGGAAGCGTTTTCCAACAAGATTAATTTACAGAATTTTATAAAAAATCTATAGAAAAAGACATCTCCATCTAGATGTCTTTTTCTATAGATCCGGAATGAGAATGAACATTTATAGTAATATCTGCTTTTTCACAGTAACTTCTGTTACACCAGCATTCCCAATCTTCCATCTTGTCGTTTTCTAAAAACACTTCACACTGAAAGCAATATAAACCGCTTTTCAGTATTTTTTGAATCATTCAGGCTCCCCAATTTCAAAGCTGCTATTAATAAGGTCCTTTGCCTGTTCAAGAGATATATTAAAATCTTCCGCTACTTTTTTAATAATATTTTCTCTTAATTCTATTACTGTCATATGATCAACCTTCTTCCGAATAATCTATTTAAATTAATATTATCAGAAAATTCATGCATTAAAAGGTGTTTGTGAGATAATCTTACACATTATTTAAAACATCCCTTTTCCCATCCAATAGGATGGTAGGTTTTCCCACATACTAACTTTTTGTCTTTCTGACAAGAAGTACAATATATAAAATAATTGAGATACTAACTGAAATAGCTGATGTTTGGTAGATTGTATGATAACCAAAAACATGACCAATTTGCCCAAATAAAAGTGCACCAATTCCAACTCCAAGATCAAAGGATGAAAAAAAAGTTGCATTTGCCATCCCTCTCCTATTTTTAGGTGCTTTTTCAATTGACCATGCTTGAAGTGCCGGTTGAACAGAACCAAATCCAATTCCATACAATACTGCAGCTGTTAATAAAATGGTTGTGCTTGGGAGCCATGACAACAAGATCATTGCGATCATAATGAATACGGCTCCTGGAATAAAAACAGCCCGGTGGCCTTTACGATCATATATTTTTCCTGCGAACGTTCTTGATGCCATTAGAGCAATAGCAAATACAAGGAAATACCATTGAATCCCTAATATTCCCTTTTGTTCAGCATATAAAGGTAAGAAAGATGCAATTCCTCCAAATGTTACAGTAATAAAAAACAAAAGCATGGCTGGCTGAAGTGCACTTTTTTCATAAAAATCCCATTTATCTTTCTTTATTGTTTGCTGTGACTTTTCCACCTGTTTATACTGTATTCGTGAAGACAGAATTAATGCTACAATCCCTAAAAAAGCACAAATAACAAATAATTGTTTAAATGTTATCATTCCTACCAAACTGAGTCCTAGAGAAGGACCAAATGCCAAAGCGATATTACCAGATAAACCGTAGTAACCCATTCCTTCTCCACGTCGCTTAGGAGGGATAATATCACTAGCAATTGTGCCAGAGGCTGTAGTTGAAAAACCCCAGCCAATACCTTGAATAACTCTCATAAAAAATAAAAAAGCAATAGTAGGTAGAAATCCGAACGAACCTGCAGAAATGATAAAAATAATTAAGCCGGTTAAATAAACAAACTTTCTTCCTTTTGATTCCAAAGCGTGACCAGCATATGATCTTACAAGCAATGCAGAAAATGTAAATATTCCAACAACAACTCCAATTAACTGATCATTTCCGCCAAGCTCCTTAACAAAAAGGGGAATAGTTGGTAACGTCATCTGAAACCCGAGAAAGATGAAAAAGTTTGATAAACAAATCAATACAAAATCCCGTGTCCAAATCTTTTCTTTATGTAATGTAATTCCGTTTGTATTAGCTTGTTGATCCAAAAAAGCCCTCCTTTTCTCATTTTTCAAATGAAAATTTAACTAAGTTAACTTGTATCCTACTCTTCAAGGTTATTCTTTACTAACTCTTATTTCAACTCATATGATTCTTTCGCTCAAAGGTTGCTTCAAGAGATGCATACCGTTCTTACTATTCTATTTGAGAATAAAGTTAATTATTTTAAAAATAATAAAAAGATACCTCTATATATTATTTTAACGACTACTGATTTAAGCTTTTCCTTATGAATGAAGCCGGAGAAAAATAAAAACTTTTTAAAAGAAAGGAGCTTATATGAGATTTGGTAGCCATGTTAGTATTCGGAATGGATATTTTGCAGCAGCTAAATATATGGATAGCATTGGTGGCAAAGCATTTCAATATTTCCCTAAAAATCCAAGAAGTTTAACTGTGAAGGAATTTAATCGGCAAGATGCAAAGCTCTGTCATGAATTTTGTGTTGAAAACAATCTTGTTTCAATTGCCCATACCCCTTACCCAACAAGCTTAACACCTACAATAGATAAAAAAGACCTAACAATTGATTCTCTTCTTAATGACTTAGAAATTGCTGATTGTTGTGGCTCAATTGGAGTAGTTGTTCATTTTGGAAGTCAAATTAGTAAAACTGACCCACTCGCCAGTTATCAATTAATGATCGAGATGCTTAATCTTATTCTAAGGAAGTGGAACGGACAAACTCTTATTTTACTCGAGAATAACGCAGGGAAATCAGGAGCACTAGGCACAACATTAGAGGAGCTTGTCCAGGTTCGGAACTTAACCGATTATCCTGAAAAAATTGGATTTTGTTTAGATACCTGTCATGCTTATGCAAGTGGACTTTGGTCCGGAAAGAATCAAGAAGAATTGTGGGGCAAAGCATCAGAATTGGGCTATATAAATTCCCTAAAAGCAGTCCATCTAAATAATTCAAAGTATGAACTTGGCTCCGGTAAAGATCGCCATGCGAATATATTTAAAAATGGATACATTGAAAAAGAGTGCTTTAAAAATCTATTTCAGTTACCTAATCTTTCAGATATTCCCTTTGTTCTAGAGACCCCTTCTGATGAAGGAATTACTCATCAAGAAGAAATATCAATGTTATATCAATTCATTCAGACTTAAATAGCTAGACCTTTTTATTATTTGAGCAAACTATTTTTCAATTCTCGACCTATCATCTATACTTTTTTACGTGAAATACATAAAAGGAGGATATTTAATCATGACAGAAAAAACGATGACAAAAGAAACTATTCTTGAAGCATTTCGCTCACGTCATGCAACAAAAGAATTTGATCCAAATAAAACAATATCAGAAGATGATTTTCGCTATATATTGGAAACTGCGAGGCTATCCCCAAGCTCAGTTGGATATGAACCTTGGAAATTTCTTGTTGTACAAAACCCAGAGTTAAGAGAGAAGTTAAGAGAAGTTTCATGGGGGGCACAAGGACAGCTCCCAACTGCGAGCCATTTTGTGATTATCCTTGCAAGAACAATAAAAGATACAAAATACGATTCAGATTATGTGAAAAATCAGATGCTAAACGTAAAAAAATTCCCACCAGAATTGTTTGATCAAATTAAAGAGCGCTATAAAAACTTTCAGGAACATGATCTCAAGCTACTAGAAAATGATCGAACAATGTTTGACTGGGCAAGTAAACAAACGTATATTGCATTGGCAAATATGATGACGGCCGCAGCTTTAATAGGAATTGATTCATGCCCAATCGAAGGATTTGATTTTGATAAAGTCCAAAAAATATTAGAAGAGGAAGAGTTATTAGAAGATGGTCATCTAGCTGTTTCCGTAATGGTTGCGTTCGGATATCGTGCAAAAGATCCTCGACCAAAAACAAGAAAATCGATGGAAGATATTGTTCAATTTATTGATTAATTTGTAAAGTAGAACATCTTGTTTATTAGATACTTTTAATAAATAGACAAATTAATCTAGTAATTAGCCCTATCAAAAAATATATGTCTTCATACACTATAGCATTCCATTAAAAGGAGTGCTAATGATGTCAAACATCAATGAAATGAAAAAGCAATATGAGGGTAAGATGGTACGTTTTAAAAATAAAGAAAATCAATGGGTTGTTGGAAGAGTAGCGAATATTGATGACAACGGGATTGAAATAGAAGAATATCATTCCCCTGAAAATCAAAGTGAATATGGATACGGATTTTTTGCTCCAAGACCTTTTTACGGTCCACGTCCATTCAGAAGAAGACCTTTTGTAAGATATCCGTATGGCGGATTTACTGCTCTTACTTTACTTCCCTTCTTATTGTGGTAATTAAGTAACCAAGAAAAAAGGATCAGTCTATATATAGAGATTGATCCTTTTTCTTGTCTCTTTTTAGGGATAAGTACTAACTAGCAGTTTCCCTCTCCATATTCCGACACTCTCATATTTTAAAATGTCAAGTTATGCGCTTTCCCGAGAAATAATCTTTCCTATAAGCTTGCATTTTTTAAAATATTTATCATCATCTTAGCATTAGGATATCCTGAATCTTGATATTGTTTTATAACCTTCTCAACATCATAATCAACCCGCTCAATTGATGTACTAATTCCACTTTCATTTATCTTAAGCAAGCCGTAGGAAGCTTTTGCTAAACCATCAAATGGAAGGCCAATACTGCCTACATTCATAACAACTTTACCATTTATGTAACGTATATATGGCTTATGAATGTGACCATAAACATATATATGTGAATCAACCTTAGACATTAGTTTTTCTTTTATGTCTTCATCTTTTGTCTCAGGTGATACAATATCAAATAAACTGTTTGGTGTTGCATGGAATGCATGAATTTTAACCCCATTTTCTTCAAAAGCAAGAGAATGTGGGAGTGTATTTAAATAGTCAATATCTCCTGATTCCAAACGTTCAAAAGTCCAGTCTCGCTCTCTATTCATGATCTCAAGAGCTTGTGTAGCTACTTCACCTTCATTCACTCCCCGAACAACCCATTCATCTGCATTTCCTTTTATGACCTTTGTATGTAAATTACGTACTAAAGATAAAGATTTCTCCGGTTCAGGTCCACGATAACAAATATCACCTAGTACATATACTTTATTAATTTCCTTCTTTTTCAAATCACGTAAGACAGCTTCAAGAGCAACTGCATTTCCGTGAATATCTGAAATAAATGCTATTTTCATCTATAATCCCTCTCTTAAAACATTGTTGTGTAAATCATATCATGTACACTTCTAACATGTATACGCTCGGGAATTACTCTCTAGTTTATTCTTATTATGTAAGACTTATCTTACTTATTCCGAATAAAAAATGCAAAAAATTACTAATTACTTTTATCAATATCAAGAAGGAATTTTGATATATTTAAAAGAATTGTCATTTAACATAGTTTTATATGTAAACAAATTAATTTGTTACCGCTTAATTTTTAGGGATGTGGGAGGGGGATCTATGATAGATCAAAGTTCAGATAGTAAGAATTCAATGTTAGAAGGAGTTTTTCCGTATAATGATAAGTTAGCTCCATTATATATTCGAAACTCTTTATTTACTCTTATTCCACAAGGTACAGAGCATATATATGTTATTGGAATTGGCTCAAATCAAATTAGTGGTGATAGTCTGGGTCCATTTGTTGGAACTCTTTTAAATGAAAAATTTCCAAACCATTTAACAGTGTTAGGAAACCTGCAATTCCCATTGGATGCCTTAACGCTAGAAAAAGAGTATGGAAGCATCTCTCTGCCTAATAATAGCTTTATAATTGCTATTGACAGTGTACTTGGTTCGAGAAAAATCGTAAATAGCATTGCTATCCGAAAAGGGTCATTACGACCAGGAGAGGGACTAGGGAAAAAACTCCCTGCCATTGGAGATTGCAGTATTATGGGTGTTATTCAGGAAAACGATTCCTCCCTACACTCTTCGTTGTTTCATACAAACCTACACCTTATCTATACGATGACAACAACAATTGCAAAAGGAATTTGTCTTGCAGTAAGACAATATTTCCGATATCCTTCAAATTATCCTATATGACTCTAATGTAATTATGTAAGACCAAAAACAGAGACAAACATCTTGCTTCTGTTTTTGGTTTGAGCATTACGATATTATCGAAGAACATTTTCCTTTTTTTCAATTTTTTCTACAATAGCTTCTGTTAATTCTTGTGTAATTTCCGATAAACTTTTCTTTAATTTAGAATTAATCATTTTTGCCATTTTTCCTTCAGGTGTGATATCCAGATACCCTAACATCATTGTTTTTTTCGCTGAGATTTCCTCCGCTTCAAAGTAACCACTTCCAATGATCTTCTCATTTATACCCGTTAAGTTAAACATGACTTTTTTGGGCTCAATCCAGTCTGTAATATCGACTTTCAAATGAATTTTTTTCTTTATTACACCTAAATCTGTTTTGAATTTCCAAGTTGATTCTGAATCGTTTATTATTTCATGTTCAATATAACCCGGTACAAGTGGTGCCCAATGGTCCATTACACTAACAAACTCCCATATAGCCTTAATCGGCTGATCTACTTCTACCTTATATAAATCACTTGGCATCTCTTATTTCTCCCTTCTTTTAAAAAATTAACTTGTTTACTTTTACTTATTCAATAAGGGCTGTACATTATGCAATACAAAAAAAGAGACATCATTGTCTCTTCTTAAGGTTTTAAAATAATTTTCAAACATTTCTCTTTATGGCTATTAAAAATCCTGTAAGCATGCTCTGCCTTATCTAAAGGTAAAGTGTGTGTAATAACATCATTTATAGAAATCTGCTTACTTTGGAGAAGTTCATATAAAAATGGCATGATATGTATAACAGAAGCTAAACCCATTTTTAAGGTAATATTCCTTGCAAATAAGTCTCCTAACGGAAATTGATTATATCTTAGTCCATATATCCCAATAAGTTGAATGACACCTCCCGAACGAACAAGCTGGCTTGCTAGTTCGATTGCACCAAGAGCGCCTCCCTGTAAACGAAGGGCTGTTTCTACCATTTCTGTCGGAGTCATCTTCCCACTCATTCCAACACAGTCGATCACAACATCAGCTCCACCTTTTGTTATCTCCTTAATATGGTGCTCAAGATCCTTATGTTGGTTAAAATTAAACACTTCTGTATTATTCCATTTTTTTGAATGTTCGAGTCGATATGGAACATGGTCAATTGCAATAACACGTTTAGCTCCTCTAAACCATGCAAGCTTTTGGGTGAGAAGACCAATGGGACCACAACCTAATATAATGACTGTATCTCCTTTTTTCACACCTGCTTGATCTATACCCCAATAAGCAGTAGAAAGAGCATCTGTTAATAATAATAGTTCTTCATCAGGAACGGAATTATTTTTCGGCACTTTAAAAGTGCCGAAATTAGCGAAAGGAACACGTACATACTCAGTCTGACTGCCACTATAATCACCATAGAGTCTAGAACAGCCGAAACATGCACCAATTTCTCCTTCAGGGTTCGATACGAGGCATTGACTCTCAAGCTGATTTTGGCAGTTTACACATTCACCACATGCGATATTATATGCAATTGCTACTTTATCACCTTTTTTGACTTTATGAACGCGCGAACCAATTTCCTCAACAATTCCAACTGCTTCGTGCCCAATAATATAATCTTTTCCCATACTTGGGACCATTCCATGATAAAAGTGTCGATCAGAGCCACAGATGGAGGTATGTGTTACTCTGACAATAATGTCATCATTTTGTTTAATCACAGGATTAGGCATTTCTTTTACTTTAACATCCATAAATCCTTGATATGTGACTGCCTTCATGCTTGGCCCTCCATCATTTTTTAATCAGATACCTTCAATAAATAATCAATCAGTGCTTGTTGCTGTTCTTTTGTAAATCCTGTTGTGGGGTCAACCCAGAAATCATGTCCTTTTCCACTTACATGAGCCGTTTTTAAATTGTGATTTTCATTATTTACCTTGATGACCTTTTTTCTTAATGAGGAGTCAATCATTGCCAACAAACTATTTCGTGGATCAGGTTTTATACCCCTCAAAATCGTCCCAGGTACACCAATTTCATTCACAAGGTCTTTACCAACTGCAACTCCTCCATCATGCAAATAAGGTGCACTCCAGTTCAAGCCAATTAAGCTAATTGTTTTATAAGCACCATTTGTTCCACCATGGGCCCAAGCTAACCTTAGCTGTTCCCTTTGCTCTTCTGTTAACGGAATTTTTTGCACAACCGGATTTTCTGGCAATGGCACTGGTGTACTTGGATCATATATGGATGGTAAGGTAAAATAATTCTCTGTTGCTTGAAAGCCCTTTGCTCTAGAATCATCCGTTTTGATCTCTTCAGAAGGGATTATTTTATTATTCGTTAAATAATTCCCTCCGTGGCACGCTATACATCCTGCTTTCACAAAAACTTTTCGTCCCTCTTCTACTGTTTTTTCATTTGATTTTATAGTTGTTTTAGGAGGATGCAATGAATTCATAAAAGCAGATAATGCATTTTTTTGCTCCCAAGCTTTATATCCTTTAGAACTTGAAAATAATCCAACACTTGTTACATATGAAGGTCTTGGATAAGTAGGTGCTGGGATTAGTGTGTTTACTCCATCCACACCGGGTGTAGGATCAACTTTTGCAAAAAACTCTGAAGGCTTTTCCTCAGACTCCGGGTCATAACGATACCTTTTCCTTGCTGCGTTTTGAAGAAGAGTACCTAAATAAAGCTCTTTATCAATTTTTAATATTTCATTACTAATTGATGTTTGCGAAAGTGTATCCATATTTTGAGCATGAGCATTGTTTATAGCAGCACTTAGTCCTTTAAAGGGTCCAATTTGACCTTGTCCACTCCAGCCATACGGATGATCACCTTTTGTATAAACATCTATTATTTGTACCGGGTTATTTTTAAAATCAATGGTTGTATCATTACTTCCTTTTGGCCACTTCATGACTTCTCTGTCAACAAAATCTTCTAGTTGTTCAATATCAGGAAGCGCAACTTTTTCTCCTTTTGTACTTTCGACTAGTCGATCATTTGTTGAAATAAATTCTTTTATACTTTCCATCTCTGTATGTGAAAAATACGATGCTGAATTAGTACCCATGGCTACAAGTAAACCAATATTTAAATCACTGTTTGTCATTCCATGTACAACTTCTTTTTGTTCGTTTAGTGTGGAGTGACAAACAGCACAACTAATCCCAGCTTTAATATTTCCCTTTTCATATACGAATTTAACACCAAGTGGAGTGAGAGCACCTTTTGGTACATCAAGTCCTGTTTCGATCAGCTCTCCCTTTTCTATTGTCCGATCACCAATTTTTACTGTTTCAGCGGCCTCCACTAATAAATTATCAGTTCCTTGTCCGTTTAACTTTACTATCGCTTTTCCTACATTCGTTAAGGTGAAAGTTCCATCAAACATCCCCATAATATCTGAAAAAAACACTTCATTACCAAACGTTTCTTCATAAAATAGCTTTTTCCCTAGCTTAATAAGCTCTTCAGAATTCTCATCCTGTATGTAAGAAACATTTTTCACATCGGGAAGTTTGTCTGATTCTTTATTGTCAACAATTTCATCAGGAGGGATATAAGCATATTGGAATCCTACTATTGAAAAATATGTAATAACGCCTATTAATCCAATGATAAATACAGATAATATGAGGATAGCTTTTCGCAAAAAAATTCTCCTTTTTTCATATGTTTGTACTTAATATTTATCTAAATAGGTTAGTTATTCATTGTAAAATACGACCAATGTGCTTAAAAATGGAAGTTAATAATATAGCTAAGGAGCATAACTTTATTAGTGCTATAGTCATTAAAGATTTAACCTAGAGGATATAAAAAGGATAGAGGAATTTTTGCTCCTTATGACTTAAGAGAGATTAAAGCCACCTTAGTGCAATGGTTAAATGACAGCATTCAGCTTCTCCAATTGCCGATGAAAGTCTCATATTAATTCCATCTGGATTAAAAGTAGTATTAACTTTTGATTTAATGCCAGTTGATTGAATTAATTTATCCACTTCTTTCTTATTCGATTGTTGCGCTGCAGACATCACTTTTGTTGCAAAGTCTTTTGAATCAGCCAACTTGTTTAAAACTAAACTGGCTTCTTTCATTAACTTTTGCATAGACTTTGCTGATTGCTCTAACAACGTCGGGTCTACTTCAGGATATTGTCTTATTGAAGGTGAATAACTAGCAAAGGAAGGAAATGGATGAATCTGTCTTGCAGCATTGAAGTAAGGCGGACAATAACACATTGGATAACAGTATAATTGTGTCATTACTAGCAGCTCCTTTTAATAAAATTGCACATAAATAATATACGGTGTTTACAATAATTCGTGATTATAATTCTAAATATTGTAAAAATGACAGAATGCAAAATGCTACAAAAACTGGTAAAAATGACATTAGAAAACGATAAATCCTTTTTTGAACAAACAACTTGTCATATTTCTCTAAACGACGAGATTTTTCCATATACACAACCTACCTTTCTTTATAAATTTTTCATTTATGATCTAAATTTTGCGTTTCACTAAAAAAATTTTACTAATGCAACTTTTATTATATATTATCCCTACTCAAAAATAATGTGTGGATTTTTAATTCCTGTTTTAAATAAACATATAATTTTTAGAGATATAAAAAACCCTAAAAAATTAGGGTTTTGTCGTTGGAAGTAATACATTCACCTCAGTGCCTTTATTCACGACACTCTTGAATGAAATCTTTCCTTTATGAAACTCAACAATTCTATAACTAACAGTCAGACCAAGACCAGTCCCTTTTTCTTTCATAGAATAAAATGGTTCACCAAGATGCTGCAACCGATCCTCATCAATGCCACAGCCATTATCTTTAAACGTAATATCAATACTCTGATTATTAGCCATTCCAACTGTAACTGTAACATAATTTGCTGATGCTTCAATTGAATTTTTTATTATATTTATAAAGAGTTGCTTTAATTGATTTGGCTCACAATCAATTAAAGGAATCGATGTGTTAACCTCTACATCCAATGTAACACCATATAAATTTGCTTCAGATTTTAGTAATTGCTGAACATCTGCTAAGAGATGGTTTATGTTTATCTTTTGAAACTGTATTTTTTGGGGTTTGGCAAGTACTAATAACTCGCTTGATATGATGTTAATCCGTTCTAGTTCATCAAGCATAATATTATAATAATGTTTATTTTTCGTAGAATCTGCCTGAAGCATCTGGACGAAGCCTTTTAAAGATGTTAATGGATTCCGTATTTCGTGAGCAACACTTGCAGCTAACTCTCCAACTACAGATAATTTTTCTGATTTAAGAAGCAATAGCTCTGTTTCTTTTTCTTTTGTAATGTCGACTGCATAGCCAATAATTCCTACGGTTTTATCATTAATAATCATTGGCATTGACGTACACCTTAACACTTTAACTGAACGATCTTTTTGAATCAGTTCAATTTCCTCGTTTATCCATGGTGTATGTTGATAAATAACGCTGTTAAATGCCTCTCTAACTCTAGAATGGTCTTTACTAGCTATTAAAGGTAATACTGATTTATTTATAAATTTCCCTTTTTCAAAACCAGTAAAACGAACAAAATGTTCATTCACATCGGTAAGCTTGCCATCTAAATTGATCATATAAACAAGTTCAGGATTGAACTCAAACAGTGATTTATATCGTTGTTCACTTTCAGCAAGCTTCTTTTCAGCCTCTACTTTTTCTGTTACATCTCTTCCCATTACAACTAATTCTTTTCGTGAACCATTTTCATAAAAACTTGGGATCTTTATTGTATCAAAGGTTTTAGTAGTGCCATCAGGCATTGGGATAATTTCAATACATCGACTTGGTTTTCCTTCCAACCAAGCTTGTTCATCTGAAGTTTCACAGTACCTAAGTGCATCAGCATAAAATTCCGTATACTCAGCAAGCTCCGAATCTTTTTTCCCAATATAATTTACGTTTTCAATCTGAAAAAGCCTTAGAGCAAAATCATTTGCCCGCGTCCACCGGCCTTCTCCATCCTTAAAATTAACAAAGTCAACCATCGAATTAATTAACAATGATAGCTTAGTCTTTTCTTGTTTTTCCGTTTTATAGGCTTCTCTTTTTAAGACCAAATAGTATATAAAAATACTAGTTATTAAAACAAAAATAAACCCCTTGATATTTTGAAATACTAATAAAGCTTCCTTTGATATATTTATAGTAACCAATACATTGTCAGTGACTAAAATCCATATAAAACTAAACAAAACATAACCAATAAGAATTTTGTATTTATTCAAGATTTACTTCTCCTTATTTGAAGGATACATAAAGTTTATTGTACTAAAGATTAAAAGAGCAGTCCAATAGGAATAAATGTCAAAAGACCTAAAGTACGAGACTTTAGGTCTTTAATATAAGAATCTATTTGAAAATTAAGCTAATACTGTACTACCCATTAAATACAGATCCACTTCACGTGCTGCTTCACGACCTTCGTTAATAGCCCAAACAATTAAGCTTTGACCACGACGAGCATCACCAGCGGCAAATACACCATCAATATTTGTACGGAAATCACCATATTTAGCAGCAACAACATTTCTAGCTGTCTGGTCAACACCAAACTGCTTTAGAACTGGTTGTTCAGCTCCTTCAAAACCAATCGCAATGAATACTAGTTGAGCAGGCCATACTTTTTCTGAACCTGGTACTTCTTCAAAGTAGTAACGACCTTCTTCATCTTTTAGTTTTTCCATTTGAATAGTATGAAGTTCTTTAAGATTTCCATTTTCATCTGAAACAAGCTTAGTAGTTTGGATGCAATATTGGCGAGGATCTTCGCCAAATTTAGCTTCTGCTTCCTCATAAGCATATTCCATTGTGAAAACATGTGGAGCTTCTGGCCACATATTTTCTTTTGTACGTGACATTGGTAATTTCGGATGCTTACCAAACTGAACAACACTATTACAATTTTGGCGGATAGCTGTTGCAACACAGTCAGCACCTGTGTCTCCCCCACCAATTACGATAACATCTTTGCCCTCAGCATTGATAAACTGACCATCTTCAAAGTTTGTGTTAAGATAGCTTTTTGTTACATCAGTAAGATAATCCATTGCGAAGTGAACACCGTTTGCTTCACGACCTTCAATTTTCAGATCACGCTGCTTTTGAGCTCCAACACAAAGAATAACTGCATCATGTTGCTCACGTAACTGTTCTGAAGTGATGTCTTTTCCAACTTCAGTATTCGTGACAAAAGTGATACCTTCTTGAGTTAGTAAGTTCACACGTCGTTCAACAATGCCCTTATCAAGTTTCATGTTAGGAATACCATATGTTAACAATCCACCTGGGCGATCAGCACGTTCATAAACAGTAACCGTATGACCAGCTTGGTTTAATTGATCTGCAGCTGCTAGACCAGCAGGACCTGAACCAACAATAGCAATCTTTTTACCTGTACGTTTTTCAGGAACACGCGGAGTGATCCAACCATTTTCAAACCCTTTATCAATGATTGCTTTTTCGATGTTTTTGATAGTAACGGCGGGGTCTGAGATCGCCACGTTACAAGATCCTTCACATGGTGCCGGACAAACTCTCCCTGTAAATTCAGGGAAGTTATTTGTTTTCAATAAACGTTCTAATGCTTCCTTCCATCTTCCACGATAGACTAAGTCATTCCACTCAGGAATTAAGTTATGAATTGGACATCCTGAAGTGAAACCATTAATCTCAGTACCAATGTGACAGAAAGGAGTGCCGCAATCCATGCAGCGCGCTCCTTGTCTGCTTAACTTTTCCTCAGAGAAAGGAGCTGAATACTCTTTCCAGTCATTTAAACGTTTAAGAGGGTCGCGCTCAGCTGCCTCTTCACGTTTAAACTCTAAAAATCCTGTTGCTTTCCCCATCTTCCTCTCCCCTTTCTACTGTACTACTGCTTTGGAACGTGACGCTTTTGTCGCCGAACCTTTTTTCTCAGATTTCGCATTTGCTTCAAACGCACTCATAATTGCTTCTTCATTTGTTAGTCCAGCTGCCATTTGCTCAGCAATACGATTCATCATACGCTTGTAATCTTTTGGAATAACTTTAACAAATTTTGCTACTGTTTCACTCCAATGATCTAGAACAAATTTTGCTTTCGGACTTCCTGTATAATCATAATGATTTTGAACCATTTCTTTTAAGAAGTTTATTTCTTGGTCATCTACTAAACTCTCAAATTCAATCATTTCATCATTGCAGATTGCTTTGAACTCATCTTTGTTATCAGTAAGCACGTATGCAATACCACCAGACATACCTGCACCAAAGTTTTTACCAACTTCACCAAGGATGACAACACGGCCACCAGTCATATATTCACAGCCATGATCTCCTACACCTTCAACCACAACATTTGCACCACTGTTTCGAACACCGAAGCGTTCACCAGCATGACCGTTAATGTATGCTTCACCGCTTGTTGCACCATAGAATGGTACATTTCCGATGATCACATTATCAGCAGCAACAATGCTTGAATCAGCCGAAGGTTTAACAATGATTTTACCACCAGATAAACCTTTTCCTAGGTAGTCATTGGCATCACCCGTTAAATGCATTGTCACACCATTAGGAACAAATGCTCCAAAGCTTTGACCAGCAGAGCCAGTGAAACGAAGGGTAATTGTATCCTCTGGTAATCCTTCTTCACCGTAACGTTTTGAAATCTCACTACCTACAATTGTACCTGCAACACGATTAATATTCTTAATAGTAAATGAAGCATCAATTGGTGTACCAGATTCAATTGCTTTTTCAACTTTAGGTAAAATTTCAACCATATCCAGTGATTGATCAATTTTATGGTTTTGTTTCATTCTTGCAGTACGAGTACCCTCAGGTTGGAATAATAGTGTAGATAGATCTAAATGTTTTGCTTTCCAGTGAGCTTTCGCACGTTCACTTACTTCAAGAACATCTGTGCTTCCAACCATTTCATCCATTGTTCTGAAGCCAAGCTCAGCCATAATTTCACGAACTTCTTGAGCCACAAAACGCATGTAGTTCACAATGTGATCTGGGTCTCCAGTGAATTTATCACGAAGCTCCGGATTTTGTGTTGCAACACCTACTGGACAAGTATCTAAATGACATACACGCATCATAATACAACCCATAACCACAAGTGGAGCAGTAGCGAAGCCATACTCTTCTGCACCTAAGATAGCTGCTAGAGCTACGTCACGTCCAGTCATTAATTTTCCATCTGTTTCTAATACAACGCGATCACGAAGACCGTTCAGCATTAGCGTTTGGTGCGCTTCCGCCAGTCCAAGCTCCCATGGAAGTCCTGTATGTTTAATACTTGTTTTTGGAGAAGCACCAGTACCACCATCATAACCACTAATAACAATCACATCAGCAGCACCTTTAGCAACACCTGCTGCTATTGTACCAACACCAGCTTTAGCAACAAGTTTTACACTGATACGTGCATCGCGATTTGAGTTTTTCAAATCATGGATAAGCTGTGCTAAATCCTCAATTGAATAAATATCATGGTGAGGCGGTGGTGAAATTAATCCCACACCAGGTGTTGAACCACGAACATCGGCAACCCATGGGTAAACTTTGTTACCAGGTAACTGTCCACCTTCACCAGGCTTCGCACCTTGTGCCATTTTGATTTGAAGTTCATCAGCGTTTACAAGATAGTGACTCTTAACTCCAAAACGTCCAGATGCAATTTGTTTCACAGCACTGCGGCGAAGATCTCCATTTTCATCAGCAGTAAAACGGTTTGGATCTTCTCCACCCTCACCACTGTTACTCTTACCGCCAAGACGGTTCATTGCAATCGCAAGTGTTTCGTGTGCTTCTTTACTTAATGAACCAAATGACATTGCACCTGTTTTGAAACGTTTTACGATTGAATCAACTGATTCTACTTCATCAACTGAAATGGATTGTTTCTTGCTGTTGAATGAGAATAGATTACGTAAGAAACCAATTCTCTCTTCATTTGCAGCTTCTGAATATTGTTTAAAGAGGCTGTAATCATTTTTACGACAAGCCCACTGTAACGTATGAATTGTCTTAGGATTGAATGCATGGTGTTCCCCATTCTTTCTCCATTGGAAGTCACTACCAGAATCCAATACTTTATCAACTTTTTCAGAAAAAGCATCTTTATGACGTAAAACAGCTTCTTTTGCAATTGTTTCTAGATCAATTCCACCAAGCTGTGTCGCTGTGCCAGTAAAGAATCGATCGACAACTCCTTGGCTGATTCCAACTGCTTCAAAGATTTGAGCACCACGGTAGCTTTGAACAGTAGAAATCCCCATCTTAGACATTACTTTTACAACACCTTCAGTAACACCTTTGATGTATTTTGAAACAACCTCATCATAGCTATATGAAAGACTGCCATCTAAAACAGCTTCTTTATAAGTTGCAAAAGCTAAATAAGGGTTAATTGCATCCACTCCATAACCGATTAATGCAGCGAAATGGTGAACTTCTCTTGCTTCACCAGATTCAATGACAAGGCTCGCCTTTGTACGTGTTCCTTGACGTACTAAATGTTGGTGAAGTGCACCTACTGCTAAAAGTGCTGGAATAGCAACTTTGTCAGAGTTCATAGCACGATCTGAGATGATGATGATATTTACACCATCAGCAATTGCTTGATCTGCTTCTGCACATAAGTCATTTACTGCTGCATCAAGATTATCCGTAAACAATGCTTGAAGTGTTTTACTCTTGAAACTAGAGTGTAGGTTTAAACGTAATTGTGCTAATTGACCATTTGAAAGAACAGGTGAATCTATTTGAATTCTACGTGCATTTTCTTTCGTAGGATGAAGAATATTTCCTTCAGTACCTAATAAAGTCATTGTAGATGTAACAATTTGTTCCCTAATTGCATCAATTGGCGGGTTTGTTACTTGAGCAAATAATTGCTTAAAGTAGTTAAATAAAGATTGTGGGCGATCTGACAATACCGCAAGTGGAGTGTCATTACCCATTGATCCTAGTGGGTCTTTACCTTCTGTAATAATAGGAAGTAAATATTTTTGAATATCTTCGTACGTATAACCAAAAGCTTGTTGACGCTCAGCAATATCTGTTACAACTTCTTCTTCTAAATCTGCCGCTTGGCCATCAAGCTTAATAAGCTGTTCATTTAACCATTCTTGATATGGCTCTTCTTGCGCCATCTCTTCTTTAATCTCTTCATCAGAGATGATACGCCCTTGTTCTAAGTCAATTAACAACATTTTCCCTGGGCTTAAGCGATCTTTGTATAAAACATCTTTTTCATCGACTTCAATAACACCTACTTCAGATGAGAAGATGATGTAGTCGTCTTTTGTTACATAATAACGTGCTGGACGAAGACCATTACGATCTAGAATCGCACCAATTTGTTTACCATTTGTAAACGAAATTGCGGTTGGACCATCCCATGGCTCCATTAAGCAACTATGATATTCATAGAACGCTCTTTTTTCAGGACTCATATGAGGATTCTCAGTCCAAGGTTCTGGAATCATCATCATTGCAGCATGTGCTGGCTTACGACCAGCTAAAACAAAGAATTCAAATGCGTTATCTAAAATAGATGAGTCACTTCCGTCTGCATCTAAAATTGGTAGTACTTTATTTAAATCTTCGCCAAATGCTTCTGACACGAATTGTTGTTCTCTTGCTTTCATCCAATTCATGTTTCCACGAAGTGTGTTAATTTCTCCGTTATGGATTAAATAGCGATTTGGATGTGCTCTTTCCCAACTTGGGAATGTATTTGTACTAAAGCGTGAGTGAACTAGTGAGAAAGCAGATACGAAATCTTCATCCTGTAGATCAAGATAGAATGCATCAACCTGTTCAGGAGTTAATAATCCTTTGTAGACAATTGTGCTGCTTGAAAGACTAGTAAAATAGAAACGTAGTTCACGCTCTCTTGCCCAGTTTTCTGCTTGTTTACGGATCACATATAATTTACGTTCAAACGTAATGTTATCTTGAATTGATTCATCTGCTCCAATAAACACCTGACGAACAACTGGGCAGCTTAATTTAGCTACTGGTCCAATTTCCTCTGCGTTTACTGGTACATCTCTCCAACCTAATAAAGTTTGACCTTCAGCTTCAATAAAGTTGTTTAGTTGTTCTTCAATCTGTAGACGTTCTGAATCGTCATTTGAGAAAAACATCATCCCGACACCGTAGCGTCCACTTTCAGGAAGGGTCATTTCCTGACAAGCCTTTTTAAAGTATGCATCAGGAATTTGTACCATTAATCCGGCACCATCTCCTGTTAATGGGTCACTGCCTTGTCCACCCCTGTGGTCTAATTGACAAAGCATACTAAGTCCTTTTTTTACAATATCATGTGTAGCATGGCCTTTAATATGAGCGTATAAACCGATACCGCATGCATCATGTTCAAATTCAGGACGGTAGAGACCTTGTGCTTTAGGTATTTGATTGTAAGTCATGTATATCTCCCCCCGTTAGATAATCTTACACCCGAGAATTTTCAGATAATTACATTATATCTTTCAAAATTAATGTTAACAATATATAATTTAGATTAAATCAATCTCATTTTGATATAAATAGTTTGGAGGCCTATAATGGAATTACGACAATTACGTTATTTTATGGAAGTAGCCGAGCGTGAGCATGTATCTGAAGCTGCTCAATATTTACATGTTGCTCAATCAGCAATAAGTAGACAAATTGCTAATCTGGAAGCGGAACTAGGTGTTACCTTATTTGAAAGAGAAGGTCGAAATGTCAAGCTTACACCGATCGGAAAGGTGTTTCTTACTCATACAAAAACTGCAATGAAAGCAATTGATTATGCGAAAAAACAGATCGATGAGTACTTAGACCCTGAGAGAGGAACAATTAAGATTGGCTTTCCAACAAGTCTCGCAAGTCACTTGTTGCCAACCGTTATATCAGCATTTAAGGATAAGCATCCAAATGTTGCCTTTCATTTACGTCAAGGCTCTTATAAATTTTTAATTGATTCTGTTGTGAATCGTGAAATTGATTTGGCATTTTTAGGACCAGTCCCTCAAAATAATCCTGAAATTGAAGGAACAATTTTATTTACAGAGAGCATTTCGGCTTTAATACCATCAACACACCACCTAGCATCCAAAAGCAGTATTCTGCTTAATGAGTTAAGAAATGACTCATTCGTCCTTTTCCCTAGAGGCTTTGTTTTACAAGAAATTGTGGTGGAAGCATGTAAGCAAGCAGGATTTGTTCCAAACATATCTTCTGTAGGAGAAGATTTGGACGCTATCAAAGGTTTAGTTTCTGCCGGAATGGGTGTTACTTTGTTACCAGAAAGTACATTTCATGAGTCCATTCCCCGCTTTACAGTAAAAATACCAATTGAACTTCCTTTAGTTCGACGTTCAGTTGGAATTATCGTTTCGAAAAAAAGAGATCTTGCCCCTTCGGAAAAAGTGTTCTATAAGTTTGTAAAAGACTTTTTCTCGATGCTAGAGCAATATCAATAAATCAACCTGAGTTGACTTTGGTTTTGCTAGGTCAACTCTTGCTTAATCATAACATTTATTAGTTTGTATGAAATTAGAAATTAATGGGATTTCCCATTCAGTTACCTTGTAAGCTTGTTCCTAGTTTCTTCTATTATATATACAAATTAAACGCTTTCATTTTTAGTATTCAGAAAAAAAGTTAGAGCTTGAAGGATTTTCTTCTTTGGAATGATATCTATGTTTTAGAGGAACATAAGAATACAAAATAAAGGAGGAGGATGTTGTTTATGAAAAAAGAACAATACCTATCTAATGCACCAAAACAAGAGCAACTCACATTACAAACGGATGGTACGTTTCCTAATAAGAAAAATATTGATGGTGATTCAGTTATGGAGCATAAAAACCAAGAAGTAGCTAATTCATTAATTGCTGAAAAAGAAATTGGTCAACAGCAGGAAAATCTTTAAACCTTATGCAAAGAGGCTCACGAAGTGAACCTCTTTTCTGTTCATTTATCTCTCGTTGCTCATAAAAAAGTCAGGATAGTCTGTTATGATTCCATCCACTTTTGCATCTAGTAGGGGTTTAATTGTTTTTTTATCTCTAACTGTGTATGGCATAGTCCTCATATTATACGAGTGAATTTTTTTTACTAATCTTTTCGTAACAAGAGCTTTATTTGGATTTATAAACTGGACTAATGAAGACCAATCTTTTAATTGTACATTTGACACTCCTTGCACTCGATATTTAACAAGTAAGCCGAGAGGAACCTGCGCTAACTTAGTATGAAACTTCTCTAGCCATTCAAAATCAAAAGATTGAACAATAACCTCTTCACTTTTAAACATATCCTTCTTATAAACATAAAGTTCTTCAGCTAATTTCATATGAAGATCATCATATAAATCAGGATTTTTCACTTCAATTAACAAACCTATTTTCCCTTTGAATGTTAGCAATACTTCTTCTAAACTTGGAACTTTTTCTCCAGAAAATTTCTTATGATACCAAGAACCAGCATCTAGTTTTCTTAATTCCTCGTATGTAAATTCTTTGACTTCACCAGTTCCATTCGTGGTCCTATCAACGGTAGGGTCATGAATAACAACCAATTTACCATCTTTTGTCATCTGTATATCAAGTTCAATATAATCTGCTTCAAGCTCTACTGCCCTATTAAAAGCTACCATGGTGTTTTCAGGAGCATGCCCTGAAGCACCTCGATGTGCAACAACTTTGAAGTTACCTTTTATATCATGATGTTTTCTTTTGGAGAATAGAAAGCTCTCTTTAAATTTACGAACCATCTTCACATTTCCAAGCTCCTTTACTTGTTCATATTAGGACACCGCTCACATAAATTCAAATCTTTGAAAGAAAAGGTAAAATCAAGTAAAGTACAATTAAGAAGATTGTTAGGAGGTAAAATTTGTGAATGATGTTATTAACACATTAACAAGTCACCGTTCTTTTCGTCAATATGAAGATAAACAGGTTGAACAAGAACACCTAAATGCGATTCTTTCCTCAGCTCAAGCAGCTCCGAATTGGATTAACGGGCAGCAGGTGTCTGTTATTGTTATAAGAAATAAAGAGAAAAAGCAAGAGCTTTCTGTTTTATGTGGAAATCAAAAACATATTGATCAGGCACCAGTCTTTTTAGTTTTTTGTGCGGATTTTTACCGGGCGAAAATAGCAAGTGAAATGGAAAATGTTCCTTTTGAAGTAGTAAATGATGCTGATTCCTTATTAGTTGGTGCAACAGATGTTGGGATAGCACTTAGTAATGCAATAGCAGCTTCTGAATCATTAGGATTAGGAACTGTTCCAATAGGTGGGATACGTCGAAGACCACTAGAAGTAATTGAATTATTACAATTACCTGAATATGTTATTCCGATATCAGGATTATGTATTGGCTACCCTTCAGAGGATCCCGGTTTAAACCCTCGATTACCTAAAGACGCTTTTGTTCATAGTGAGTCCTATAATGAGAATCAACAAAAATATATAGAAGAGTACAACAAGCAGTATAAACAGCACCAACTCAATAAAACAAATGGTCAAAGAGATACTTCGTGGACTGAAAGAATATCGAACTTTTATAAAGGCTCACATTATAATAATAACTACCCTGACGTACCCAAAATGCTTAAGAAGCAGGGATTTACTTGTAAAGATTTATCATAAAACTGACAATACTTTCCTTGTCAGTTTTTCATTTGTTAATCTAACATATATTTTAGTTAACATTTCTAAAAAATTATGATTAAATGAATGAAAAATGGTTTTAATCGTATTTCATCCGGGTATAGAGAATTAGTATCTTTCTAAGCATCCTTTACTAACTGCGGAGGTGATACATTTTGACTGATGCTATGAAAAATGACAGGAAAAATGAAGTTTTAGAATTAACACTCGAAGCGATGAAGTCCAATATTAGTAAAGAAGAGTTCAAACAATTTTTGAAACAAAAAGCAAAAGAAAAAAAACGCACTTAATCTTCGGTACATATGTAAAAGGGACAGATTTTTCATTTCTCCTTGAAAAATCTGTCCCTTTTATTTAAAACCTTATTTTATCTTTTTAAACTCCTTGATAAATTGCTCAGGATTGGATCGCATTTGAAATGAATACATACCTCTTGTTGTATGTAAGTAAAGAAATCCTATTTCCTTTGAAATGATCCGATACGAAATATCTAATACATCCTTTATTAAGAAAGTTTCAAAAGAAGTGGTAATTTCACTAGTAGACAATGTGATATTATGTTGTTCTTCTCTATGAAATAAAATATTTTCTTCAATATTTCTTTTGACTGTAATATAGGGTAAGTTAGCTATTACTTCCACATTGTCCCTCCTTTTTGACATTATTCTTCCTTGCTATAAAGATGACTAGAGATTTTTTCAACAAATGGAGTCACTTGTCCTGCAGAATAGATAAATAATTCGTGCATCGCTCTTGTGCAGGCTGTATAGAATAAATTTCTTACATCTTCCTCATAATATTGCTCTTTAGAAGCATTGAACAAAATAACAGCATCAAATTCGATACCTTTTGCAAGATATGCTGGGATGACAATAATCCCTTTTTGGAACTCATTGCTTTTTTTATCAATTAGCTGTACATTCATATGCTGTTTAAGTTCTTGATAAGCTTCCTGTGACTCCTTTGCAGTCTTGCAAATGATCGCAATCGTTTGGTAGTTCTCCAATGTTCTGATTCTATTTACTATGCTAGAAACAACTTTTGAGAGCTCTGTTTTTTCAATAATAATAGGTTTTGGTCCCTGTCGATTAAAAGGATCAATGTCATTTTTAGTATTAAGAATTTCACGAGTAAACTCAATAATTGGTTTGGTTGAGCGATAACTTCGGTTTAACGTAATTTTTTCAATTGAATCTCCTTGAAATAAGCTCATTAATGCATCAATTCCAGATTTGGAATGGTGTGAATAAATTGCTTGGTTTATATCACCTAGCACTGTATATCTTGCGTTCGGGAAAAGCTGCTTTATAAATGCAAATTGAAACGCAGAATAATCTTGTGCCTCATCAATAAACACATATTTTACACTCGTATTCACTTGAAATCCAGTTATTTTCTCCTTTATATACAAATAAGGAGTTGCATCTTCATAAGGCAGTCTGTTTTGATTAATCTCGGAAATTGTAAAAGAACAAACATCTTTCCACTCTTCTTCTAAGAGGCTTTCATTTTTTCCAATCATAAAATGAGAAGGCATATTATATAACTGTCGATATATTTCCTTTATATTTAGGAATAAGTGAGAATTGATTTCTTTTCGAACTGAACGTAAATGTCGCTTAACAACATATTTACGTAGCATTTTCTCCTCTCGCTCATAATCATCAAACGTATCTTCAGTAAATTTTCTTTGTTTCGTTAATTTTTCATAAAAAATTTGGTATTCTTCTTTACTTAAAAACTGAATTTCTTCTTCAACCCATGACTTTTCCCTCTCACCTTTTTCCATTTTCTTTAACTCGCTCAGTAGCCACTCTGAAAGAAGCTTCACTCTATTAGAAAGAGACAGTGTTGAGCTCAACGAATAAAAATACGATGAAATGTCATCTGATCTAAAAATAATATCTCCTCTAAACGTAATATTATGAAACAATAACCCTTCATTACTCAAATAATCCAAATATTGATCAATTACACTCATAAAATCATACGAAGATTTATAAGCAGCTGACATTTTTCTAACAGAATATAATGAATCATCTTTTTCCGTTAACATATATTCCATTGAAGTGAATGGATCTTCCACCTCATACTGATCACGAAGTGAATGTTGTAAATATTGCTGAAATGTTGTTTGCTGCATATTTTCCTCACCAAGTTCAGGTAAAACATTACGTATATAGCTATTAAACATAAAGTTCGGAGAAAACAACAAAATTTCTTCTGCCTGTAAAGTCTCACGATGCTTGTATAGTAAATAGGCCATGCGCTGAAGAGCCGCTGACGTCTTGCCACTTCCGGCAGTTCCTTGCACAAATAGTAGCTTCCCCTTTTCATTTCTAATTACTTTATTCTGTTCTTGTTGGATGGTAGCTACAATGCTTTTCATTTGGGTGTTTGATTGATCTCCAAGCACTTCCTGCAAAAGTTCATCGCCAATTGTAATTCCGGTATCAAACATACTTTTAATGCTTCCGTTTTTAATAATAAACTGCCTTTTTAATTTAAGCTCCCCACTAACAACCCCACCTGGGGCAGTAAATTCTGCAGAACCTATAGAATAGTCATAATATAAACTAGAAATTGGTGCACGCCAATCATAGATAAGAAACTCATCTGTACTCGGATCAAGGTAAGATGCAATTCCTAAGTAAATACTTTCAACCTCCTGTTCCCCTTCTTCCACAAAATCAATTCTTGCAAAATACGGTGCTTCAATAAGTCGTTTTAAGTTTTTTTCGTCTTGGTCCAGATTTTTATGTCGATGCTCTCGTTCAGCTAAAAATTCAGCTTGTTGTTTTATACTTGTAGCTGTTTCACCTGCTTCTACAGCATCATCAAAATTCACCGTTACATCTTCCCAGAAATTCTTTCTTATTTCGATAATATCTGTCTTCACCGTTGACGTTTGTTTTTGTAGACCCATTAAATCATGTTTCAATTTATGTAAAACATTATTTATTCTAATTTGTTCATCTTGAAGATTTTTTTCAAAAGTATCCATTAAATCCCGCCTTTATAGACTATTCTATTGAAACTAACCGCTATTTTTGTTCTCCTATCTTTACATTCTAGACATTATCGTGAAAATCCTACATATTGGAAAGCTTATGTTACTTTTAATAAATTCATTAAAACTTTACAGAATATTTGCTGTCTGTTCATTTTTCATTGCTAAGCTAATAGTAAGAAAAGAAGGAGGGATCCCTTATGACTAAACATAAAATGATCATTCTTTACTGTCTTATTAGCTTACTACTTGTATCAACCACCGTTTATTCAGCAACAACCTTAACGTCAACCGAAGATACGATTGAAATTCACTTACTTGGACTAAACGATTTCCACGGTCAATTAAACACTCACCACAACATTTTAGGCCAAAAAGTTGGTGGAGCAGAGTATGTATCAGCATATATCAATAAATTTAGGAAGCAATACAAAAACACATTCCTTGTTCACTCAGGCGATATGGTCGGAGGAAGCCCCCCACTTTCAGCACTATTCCATGATGAGCCTACAATCGAGTTTTTAAACTACCTAAATGTTGATATAGGTACTCTTGGAAACCATGAATTTGATGAAGGAGTCCAAGAAATGTTAAGACTAGTAGAAGGAAATAAAGATGGATTTTTTATAGGATCTACTGCTACTTATATTTCTGCAAACGTAATAGAAAATAAATCAAACTCACCCCTTCTCCCCCCATACACGATAAAAGAGATGAATGGTGTAAAATTAGGTTTCATCGGTGCTTTAACTACCGAAACAAATAAATTTGTCATTACAGAAAACCGTCAAGAAATTACAATTTCAGATGAAGTTGCAGCAATAAATCTAGCAACGGAAAAGCTTATCGATCAAGGTGTTCGTTCCATTATTGTACTAGCACATATTTCCGCTAAATCCAATTTAAAAGGTGGAAACCCTCAGTTAGATATGATTAAAATGGCACCTCTCCTACACGATGAAGTGGATGTTATATTTGCCGGTCACAGTCATGGATACGCCAACACAGTTGTAGATAATAAATTAATTGTCCAAGGTTATGCCTATGGAAAAGCCATTTCAGATGTTAAAATTATAATCAATCCACAAAATGGTCAGATTATTAACAAAAAAGCTGACATTCATTTAACCTTCCATTCTCTTATTAACCCAGACCAGACTGTAGTAAACCTTTTGACTCAATACGAGGAAAAGCTTTCTAGACAAACAAACGAAATCATATCCTCACTCCCTCATGATCTTTCTAGAAAAAAGAATACTAAAGGACAATCAGAACTTGGAAGCATGATTGTTTCGGCGATTCGAGACAAAACAAATAGTGACATTGCATTTCTGCATCACGGAGGGATTAGGTTTTCATTAAATAAAGGAAAGGTCACACTTGAAGATATTTATAGGTCACTACCTTTTAATCACAAATTAGTAAAAATGCAAGTAACTGGACAACAATTGATCAACATTTTAAACCAACAATGGACTCACGAAAAAGAGAATCTTTTGCAATCTAGCGGAATTAGTTATCAAATGACCCACACAGAAAATAAATTAAATAAAATAATTGAGCTAAAAGATTCTATAGGAAAAGAAATAGAGCCAGATAAAATATATACTGTAGTAACAAGTGATTACCTTGCTTATGGAGGGGATGGTTTTACCGCTTTTAAAGCAGGAGAAATTATTTTTACTGGTGAAACTATTCGGGATGTTTTTATTCATTACTTGAAAAAAAGCTAGAATCTTTTTGAACATTAGTAATTAAAAATACCCCCCTTTTAAAGGGGAGCTCTATAATTATTCCAAATCAAACTCTGATAGAGAGTCCATATGACTTGCTATCATAGCAATAATTGTACTTGCTTCTTCTTTACTAAAGATAAAGTTTGTTTCATCTTTAATCATATCATCATCGTCAGTTTTAATACGGTTTATTCGACGGAGAACTCCATCACCTGTTTCTTGGACAACACCAAACTGATAAGTAACTTCAACTTCATCTTCATAAATAAAGGCTGTAACTTCAGGTGTTTCCCACTCAACATCAATTTCTTCGAATATGTCCGAATCCTCGTCATCATCAAATTCATCATCTGAGTATATAACATCATCGAAGTCATCGTCATTCGTATAAAGATGGAAGCTTTCATGCACCGCATCAATGATATCTTCAATATCTCCAAGTATTGTTCTAGATGTTTGCTCGTACTCTAGGTCAAACGTTTCAATATAAAATTCTTCATTGTGAGGATCAAAAAACAACGTACAGAAATAATCACGATCATCATCCTCTGTTTCAACAAAGAACTCAATACGCGGATGCTTTGCTCCTCGATCAATTGACATATGCCCTTCTTGGTCATATTTTTCACAAATTGACTCCAAATGGTCCTGTAATTCACTACTTACACGATCAAACCATTCCATACTCATTTTTACCCCACCTTTTACTCTGATTTCTATTTTACTATTCCCTACTTTTTTGAAAATTTTCCTATTTTTTTATTTTTGAGTAAATTAGAAGCTCGCTTGAGCATAACTAGTAGTTAGCTTAACGAAAAAGTTTAAAGAATATAGATCAAAAAGCTGGGTACCGGCATATGATGTTAACATCATCTATTAAACTGACTGAAAGGAGTGAGTTTTTTGGTTTATATAAAAAACGATCAACATCCTTTACTATATAAACATTCAGCAAACGTTAAGGCTACATCAAACCAAGACTCTTATCGCAGGAACTATTTACATGAATTTATTCAATCTCAACAAAACATAAATTCTCAATTAAAGAATGCTTCAACACAAGTAAATACACTTGTTCATGAAACAAAAGTTGAGCAAAAGCATCATTTTGACCAATTATCAAGAAAATTAGAAAATCAAGAAGAAAGAACAACCCCTCTGCTAGATAACATCCAAAAGCAAGAGGAAGCCTATAAAGTTTTACTCGAAAGATTTGAAGCAATCGAAATGTTTAATCAAGAGTTGTTAAAAAAGCATGAAGATGAAGGCCTGCTTAATCAAGCAATAGTTGATCAATTAACCATTCAAGATACTGCCGTTCAAAACTTATCAATTAAGTTAGAAAAATTTGGTGAAAATCATGATGACCTTAATGATAAATTGGCTGAACAAAATGAGATTAACGAACAAATCTTAAAGACAGTCGAAATTCAAGAAGCATTCCACAAAACAATACTACAAAAACTTGAACAGCAAGAAGCAATCAACCTAAAAACTTCACGGGATGTAGATAGCTTAAAAGCAACATTATTCGAACGAATTAGCTATGTTATTGACAAAATTGAAGAAAATTACCGGCATGTAACAGGATTTATTAATCAATTCTTTACGAAAACTCACATCATTCAAAAAAAACCAGTGGAGACTGAAAACAAACAGAAAGAATCAACGCTAAATAAATAGCAAAAAACTGATTTCATGTAAGGTGTTACTACCTACATGAAATCAGTTTTTTAATTATGATGCACTTAATTCTAACAGTCTGAATGTTCGCCATATATCATATTCATCATTTCATGTGAGGCATCATCTGAAACACTTTCATAGTCCTTTGCAAAATGCTTCAAACTATCGCAAAATCCAACGTTATCTTGACCTACACCTTCTGACCAGCTAACAAAGTTGTGATAATCCTGAAGTGGGTCATAAGATTCAAAGTTAGCTATAACATCACTTGAACCAAGTGTTGTTACTTCAATGCCTTTATAAGTTTCTGGATGATGTTCATCATATTTTACACATGCATAAAAAATCATCTTATCTGTCCCTTCACATATTGTCATATACCATAGTTTGGTTAGTAACAAGTGAAAATATGCCATCTAATCATTTTTATAAAGTATGAGTTGCCATTACCTAAAAAGGAAAAAATAATAATGTGAAACCATTAATGGAGGGAAATCATGTCAAAAAAGTATCCTAGTTTTGTAAAGAGTGAATTTTTTGTAGATGAACCTGGTAATTGGCACTTAAAAGAGGGTGCACCAGATGAAATGAAAAAAGAGTTAAAAGAATATGTGGAATCATTAAATGCGATTCAAGATGAACCAGGAACAATTGACAGTATTCATGTTCCATACCCTTATGGTGATTAACAAGAAGAAGACCGCAATCATATGATTACGGTCTTCTTCTTCATTATTATAGTACTGAAAAAGAATAAGTTGTAGATGTTTTATACTCATCATTAACATCTAAGACGCAAGGAGAGAAATGCGGAAAGTGTATTGAATCTGGCAGCCCTTGTGTTTCTAGGCAAATACCTAGATATTTTCTTGCTTGAGTGCCTCTTATTACAAAGGAGTCGTCCATCATATTACTTGTATATATAACAACGCTTTGTTCATCAGTTTCAACTGTTAATTTTCTCCCACTTTGTTCTTCAACTAAAGTGATTTCTTCATTATGATGATCGTCTAATAAAAATGGATGATCCACACCATTACCCGCTATTTGTATTTGTTGGTGATTTCCCTCAATCGCTTCCTTTATAGCTTTACTATTTCTGAAGTCAAATGGAGTGTTGCCCACTTTAAGAAATTCCCCTGTAGGTAGTAAGTTTTCACCTAGTTCTAGAAATTGATTACTTTTTAGTTGCAGTTTATGTGATAGGATATCATCTTTTAGATTTCCACTTAAATTAAAATATGTATGATTTGTGAGGTTAACTAAAGTCTTCTTGTCTGATGTAGCACTGTATGAAATCTTCAGCTCGTTATTATTAGTTAAAACGTACGTTACATGTACGGTCAAGTTTCCAGGATATCCATTTTCACCATCTGGACTTAAATAAGAAAACTCAACTCCAACTTCTCCGTCATGCTGAAACTCTTTTGCAGCCCACAGTTTTCTGTCAAATGCCTCTGGTCCACCATGTAAATGGTTATTATTTTCATTTTTCGGTAACGAATACTGTTTACCATCTAACTCAAATTCGGCATTGCCGATTCTACCAGCAACACGACCTACGATTGTTCCGAAATATGGTGAGTCATTTAAATAGCTGTCAATATCATCAAAACCTAGGACAACGTTTTCATAGTTTCCATTTTTATCAGGTACAATGATGTCAGTAATAATACAGCCTAATGTTATACATGTCACTTTCATGCCATGATCATTTTCAAGAGAATAGCTGTATACGTTTTCGCTATTAAGCTCTCCGAAAGTATTTTTAGTTATATTCATCTTTCTCTCTCCCTTAAAACACTTTTTTGTTTTCCCATAAAGATATTATAACACAACTTGTTCATACATCTTTATCTATATAATTAATCATGTATTTTTCGATTCCTGCTAAAAACGGAAATTTTCTTAATCAAAACCAGATATTACTTATTTTTGTTCAGTGTGGCAATGAATGATGAAATCTCTCTATTTGCCGATTTCCATCTTTTCGTTGGCACTTGATGGTTTGTTCTTTTGAAGAAGACAACTCTAAGGTTATTCGTTCTTTTTTTAAAATAAGATAAATATTTATTAATCAAATCAGATCTCGTTCCATACATCAAAAGAATAGGAACGTTAATTTTATGAATATCATTTATCAAATTACTTCTTAATACTACTTGATAGTATTTATACCAAGCACCAGGTTGACATTTCTCCATATGCTGAATAAGCAATTCTCTCAATTTTTTGTTTTTTGTATGACTAATAGCTAACAATTGACCTAAAAGTTTTTGATGGTGTTTAACCATGTACATGCCTGCCTTGTGTTCCCACTGAAATGCTGTATTTATAACTGCTGGATATCCACCAAATAAAATAAGTCCACTTACCCGATTTGGATATGATATACATAAATTTTGAGCAATTACTCCACCGGCAGAATAACCACAAATAACAACCTCTTCCAGATTCAGCTTATCTAATAGTTCAATGAGCTCTTCACTATAATGACGAATTGAGACTTCACTGGATTTTATCCGTGAGCTATCTCCATGCCCTGATAAGTCAGGAACAATGATTCTCATTTTTTCACTAAGTTTCCTTTGGTAATAAAACACGTGGCGCCCCATCCCAGGTGGATGTATAAAAAGTACCGGTGTCCCTTGTCCCAAATCATCATACGCTATTATTTTATTCTCATTTAATTGAACAGTTGGCACTGTATTTCCCTCCTTATAGACGTCTTGTCGTATTATTCCACATTCTTAATTTGTTACCCATCAGGATTGGAAAATATTTCTTTCAATAAAAAAGAATAAATATTGTTTATCGTGCAATATTAAATATCAACAACGATACAGCAAGGCAACAAGGCAGTACATCTTCTTCATTTATCTGGGGTTAACCTAGATGGTTAATGGATTGGTGCAATTCCAACCTAACCCACCAAACAATACATTTATAAAAGGAGATGGATTATCATGGCAAGCAACAGTAACAACAATTCTAACCAATTAGTAGTACCTGGTGCTTCTCAAGCGATCGACCAAATGAAATACGAAATCGCAAACGAATTCGGTGTAGATCTTGGTGGAGAAACAACATCTCGTGCAAATGGATCTGTTGGTGGAGAAATTACAAAGCGATTAGTTTCTTTTTCTCAGCAACAATTAGGCGGAGAAACACGTAACCAGTTTTAATCAAGATAAAAAATAAAATAAATTTGGCTAAGGGCATCGTAAATTACGATGCCCTTTTTAAAATGAATTTAATGAAAAATTTTGAGATGGTTACTCTAAAAGAGAAGTCAAAAAAATTTGGGAGTTGACGTAATGGTAAATGAAAATTTCGATCAATTTATTAAAACTGAAGCAAAACATGAAGCAAAATATTTAGGTTCTACACAACCATCACATGGAAAATATAAAAACATCAGTGAATCAAATACAAGAGGCGAAACGAATGAATCTGTTGGAGCAGTTGGTAGAGACGTTTATGACGAGGAAAATAAATAAAACATAAAAAAATAGGGTCTGACAATCAGACCCTCTAACCTATCTTCCTTTAATAAACATTTGCACCCATGCTCCGTGATAAAAGCCAACACCTATTGCATCAAATTCAGGCTTTAAAATATTTGCTCGATGACCTGACGAATTCATCCATGCATTCATTACTTCTTGAGGTGTTTTCTGACCTTTTGCTATGTTTTCTCCAGCATATGAATAACTAATGCCAAATGTTTTTAACATATCAAAAGGTGATCCGTAGTTAGGACTTGTGTGAGAGAAGTAATTAGAATTAATCATATCTTCCGCTTTCTTTTGAGCTACATTTTTCACATCAGCTCTATGTGTTAATGGCTTTAAACCAGCTTTAGCTCGCTCCTGATTGACCAGTTGGACAACTTGATCTTGGAAGTTGCTTACACTACCTGCAGAAGCCTTTAGGCGAATAACCTCACCAACATGCATGTTTCTTGGCTCAACATTTGGATTTAGTTCCATAAGCTTTTTATAATCTAAGCCATATCTTTGAGCTATGTACCAAAAAGTATCGCCAGGAGAAACTTTGTAAAATTCAAATGGTGGTTCCTTAAATGTTTTAATTTGTCCATAGGACACGGCCGGAATCGCTAATAAAAAAACAAAAGTTGCAAGTACTAGTTTTTTTAGCATCATGTCTTCCTCCAATTTAATTATTCATTTTTCCACCACTATAGTTTGTCTTAGATCTTGAAAATCATTCATTAAAATTTCACAAAATTATGATGATTAATAGATTATTTAAAACGTTTTATAACAAAAATGAAAAAGAGGCTGGCCTATAACACGGCCAACCTCAAAATGCGATGAATTTATTGACAATCATTCATATTTCTATGGTAATTGAACGTTTAAAGCTTTTAGCATTTCATAGACAGCAGCTTTAATGTCTTCTGACTGGTTTTCTCCTTCAAGAGCAGCATTAATTTGTTGCTTGAACTCTTGGACAACTTCTTTTACTTCTTGTTTATTCATCGTTCTTATTCCCACCATTCATATTTTGAGTAATTTTATCAAGTGGAATGTTTAGGCCTAATCCTTGTAACATTTCAAATACGGCACCTTGAATCTCTTGGCCACTTGCTCCTTGTTTTTTTAAATCAGCGATTTTAGATGATAAACTTCCAATAGCTTCATTCATTTTTTGATTATCCATGTTTCACCTCATGATTGATTTAAAATTGAGCGAATATTCGCACATAGCTTTTCAGGATTTTCATCTTGGAAAATATTTCGACCAATGGAAATTCCATTCGCACCAGCACTTACAGCATCGTCGATCATTGTCAATAAATCATCATTCGAACCTAATCTCTCTCCCCCTGCAATAAGAACAGGGATTTTCACACCAGAAACAACTTGCCTAAACGTTTCCGGTGACCCACTGTAATTTACTTTTACAATGTCTGCCCCGAGCTCTTCTGCTACACGGGCAGCATGACGTATACGTTCTGGATCAAATTCATGTACTTTTGAGCCGTCACGTACATACATCATCGCAAGCAATGGCAATCCCCATTTATCACATTCTTCAGCGATTAAACCAACATCCTTAATCTGTTCCGCCTCAAATTGCGACCCAAGATTCACATGAGTTGAAATCGCCGTAGCTCCTAAACGAATCGAGTGCTCTACTGAGGATACAAGCTCTTTTCGCATACTTTGAGATTCTGGAGCTAACGCTGTTGAAGCAGATAAATGAATAATTAGCTCACCTTTATTGGAGCCTAATGCATCTGTTAGATACCGAACAAGTCCTTTATGCACAACAACAGCATCCGCTCCTCCGTCAAATACGGCATTTACTGTTTGATTGATTTCCGTTAAACCAGTTACAGGACCTATTGTAATACCATGATCCATTGGAACAATTAGTAACTTATCGGAATGATGATATAATTTTTTCAGACGAATTTCTTTACCGGACATACAAATTCCTCCAATTTATTCTATCTTTCAATAATTGTTTCGCTAACTTTTACACCAACATGACGACCTGGTTCACAAATGTAAGACAATAATTCATCTCCAGGCTTAATTGTTGAAGCATTACGAGGCTTGCCGTCTGCACTCATAATACGGATGTGCCAGTCATCCTGTACAACAACATTCAATTCACGCTCTCCTACTTTCCCTTTGATTAACAGCATTGGACGAACTTCAGTTTTAATACGACCAACCGTTAATACGCGTGTTTCACCTTTTGTATTCACACAAAGAACTTTGTCTCCAGCTTTAAGATCACTTAAATACTCCGCTGCATCTTCAGGCTGCCATACATAAGAATGAACTGCACCTGCATTAACACGAAATGGTCTTAAGTTCATATATGGTAAATAATGTGTTTCAGAGCAAACAAATACTCCTCCACCTGAAGTGGAACCAATAATCATTCCTTCATCTTGTGTCATAATGCCTGTTGTATCAATACAAGCACGAACACCCATACCAGCATGCACAACATCCGTAACAACCATTGGGTGTAATTCTAAATTTGGCAAAGATTGTTTTGACATAAATGCAGTTAATCGTTTTACTTCATCAACATTTGTTGTCGCAAATAAAACACCGTCACTACCTTTTTCAAGTGTTCCATACGCAATTTCTGTATCAATTGCTGTGTTAACAGCACGTAATAATACAGTGTTACTTTCTTCTAATCTAGCAATAATTAGTTCAAGTGGAATGTTTGTTGGTAAGTCAAAATCTACTGCAGCATAGTCATATTCACTTGCTTCTCTCGAACAACGCTCTAGCATTTCACGATTATCAACAGAATAAAAAATACATGTTTGATGACCGCGTTTTTTCGCATCTGCTAAAACTTCTTGACTATTAGAAAAAACGGTGTCTTCAGCAGGCACTTGCTCTAATTCTTCACTGCTGCTTACTTCTGTAATGAATGTCATTTTTTGTGGGAAATATCCTTCTTGACGCTGTTGAAGAGAAACTAGTACTTTATCAATTGGAGAATGATTAATTAACTCCCAAACATCCATATTTTCAACTGAGACTCCTCTACCGTCATACCATACTTGCCTAGCTTTTTGTTGCATATTAATTAGCTCCTTCCGATCTGCTCATTTTTAATAAATTTTCTGTTTCTTGAGTTGATAAAAAGTAATGTGGTTTTGCTACCATGCCAAAGGATAAATCATCAGATCTGTCATATAATGCTCCTCTATCTAAGAGGATAATAGAAAGGGCAACTCCGTATTTTTCTTTCAATCGTTCCACATAGTCGCCTAAGACCTGATCATCTTTTGTTTCTTTTTCAATAAAGATATAGAGATGAGAGTTGATTTTACCCGCTGACCAAAAACGCCTTGCTGGTAAGGGTGAGATCATTTTCTCTAATTCATGCATATCAAAAGACATACGATCAACCGTAATTAGATTTTCTTTTCTACCTCTAATAACAAAAGAACGATTTCTACCACAGGAACAAGGATGTTCTACTACTTGAACTAGATCTCCGGTTACATATCGGATCATCGGTGTTGCCCGTTTGCGAAGAGTAGTTAACACTAAATTTCCAATTTCACCATCTTTTACATCTGTTTTTAAATCATCTGCGAGAACTTCGACATGAAAATAATCTTCAAATACATGTAATCGTTGTGATGAGCAATCAACCATTGTTGTACCTACTTCGGTCATCCCATAATTATCAAATACAGGTACACCCCATATTTCCTCTATTAATTTTCTACGAAACGGTGTTAATGGTTCACCAGCAGTGCAAATAGCTCTTAATGAAGGGAAATCCCTTTTCGGATTTAATCCAAGCATTTCTGCTACCTCAGCAAGCATGATTGCTTGTAAAGAAATACATGCCAGTACCGTTACATTTAACCTTTTTACTAAATCAATGACTTTAGACATTGGTGTAATTGTTGTTCGACTATCAGCAGGTACAACACACCCGCCTTGCCTTTGTACGGCACGATGAACAAAATGTGAAATCGTTGAAAGTGCGTAAGGAAATCGGATTAGAACAATATCACTTTCGTTAAAAGAAGCACCACAGCTAGCGATACCGCTCGTAATTTCATCAAGATCTTTTTCGTTATACCATACTGATACAGGAGTACCTGTTGTTCCAGAAGACTCATGGTATTGTGACAGAGAACTTGAAGAAGTTGGCAAAAGACCAAAAGGTGATTGCTCTCTTAAATCAGATTTTGTTGTGAATGGTATATTTTTTATGTCTTCTAATGAATGTAGTGGTAGATTTTGAATTCGAGTAGAGTAAAATGGTGATGTTTTTGCATAGTTTAGTACTTCATTTAAAGCAGCAATCTTGTCTTGTGTGTTCATCTTAAACACACCCTTATTTCATCTGTAAAAGATGTTTAATGTTTTGGGATAGAATTTCTTCACGTTCACGATCTTTTATCTGTAGCTTCATAATTTTTTCAAGCTCTATTCCAGGATGTGATAACGGGTATTCTGATCCAAATATTACTTTTGATGATCCAATTTTCTTAACTGTTTCTTGGATGTGAAGAAAATTGCCTGTTGATGTTTCTAAATAAAAATTTGATAAATTTTTTGCCGCCTCTAACGCTTCCTGATCAGCAGGACCAAACCCCATATGTCCGATAATAAAATTCGTTTTAGGAAACTGTTTGGCAAGTTGAATAAACTTAGCTGTGGAAGCCCCTGGACTATAAACCACATGAGAATAAACCGGAAAACCATAATCACCACAAAGATCAGCTAAACTTGTAATACCTTTTGAGGCAAAGGAAAATTGGTGTGACAAAGGTGATAGCTTTAATCCTTTAAATCCTTGTTTTTTTCCTTTTTCCAGCTGTTTGTTAACATCCTTGTCGTGAGGATTAATGCAGATAAAACCTTGAATGTTTTGATTTGCTTTTATAGCCTTTTCTACATATTGATTGTCAGGAACAGGATTATCCGGCTTTGCTCGACCTGTAATATATTCAGTCATTTTACGAACATCAAGCATCGCACCAGGTACTGCCACCCCTTGGTCAATTCCTGCTTCTTTTATTACTTTTAAATACATCTCTGTGTTTCCATATTCTGTGTCAGACAAATGTGCATGTGCATCAATAATCAACTTTTTTCACCTCTATTCATAAACAACACGTACTGTCTTCCCTTGAGGTCTTGGTAGTTTATCAACAAACTCCAGTTTAAACGGAATTCCAGATGCAAACTCCAATTTACTTTCTAGTGAATCTGCAAGATGATTTGAAGCTTCAACACCTTCAGCAAGTTCACATCTTACGTGGATTGCTTCATTATCTCCTTCTTTTGCCAAAACAAATTCAAACCAGTTTCCAATTTCAGGCTCACGCATTAAGAACTCTTCTAAATAAAATGGTGAAAGTGATGTTCCGTTATATTTAATTTGATCAACAACTCTTCCTCGTAAATAGAACTTAGGCATCGTAACACCACAAGAACATGTTTCAGACTCAATATAGCCTATGTCTCCAGTTCGGAAGCGCAAAATTGGTGTATCATAACGAAGAGCACTTGTTACAACAATTTCACCAATCTCCCCTTCATCTAGTGGTTCACCTGTTTTTGGATCAACAATTTCAACGATTGCATGAGCTTGAGCTAGGTGATAGCCATCATGGCTGTCACATTCAATACCTAACACGCCACATTCAAGACTTCCATAAAAGAAGTTTGCTGTAGCTCCCCATAGCTCTTCAAGACGTTCACGGAATGCAGGAGAACAACCCTCTCCTGTGATCCATAATTTCTTTAATTGCAAGCTTTTTAACTCAAATTGTTGTTCTTCTGCTTCTTCTGCAAGCAACATTGCCCAAGAAGGCGTTGTAATGACAACATTTGGTTGTAAGTCTTTCATCATTTTTAACGTTTTCTTTGGTGTAGAATAAGCTCCACCTTTACCAGCAGGGATAACTGTTGCTTCACAACCCTCCATAAATGTTTTATGAAAAGCTAAACCTGCTGCGCTCATTTCGTACGGCAATGCATTTAAGCAAACATCTCCGGGATCTACTTCAAAAAGCTGTGGATAGCGTGGAGCAAGATCATGTAAATAATAATCATTCCACGTATACATCATATAAATCTCTTCTCCACCTGTTGTACCAGTCGAAACCTGAACAAGTGCAATGTCTTTTTTATCAACTGTTAATAGGATATACGGTTTTCCACGTAGTTCGTCTTTTGTTAAAAAAGGTAATTTGCTTAAATCACTTACTGATTTAATGTCCTTCGGCTTCATGTTTACTTCATCTAACTTTTGTTTGTAAAACTCATTTTTTTCATATGCATTTTTGACGATATGCTTTAACGATTCTAAATGATACGAGTCAATCTGTTGCTGTGACATTTGATCAGGATGAGTGGTACCATTGAAAAATCGCTTTATTGTTAAAGGCATTCTCACCTTTTTGATCTTTTTCTCAAATAATGAGCTCATTCTTCTTCACCTACCTGATGTGCAATTCGACGAGCATATTCTGAATGTGGATCCTCTTTCAGAAGAGTTTTCCAAGTTTTCTTTGCTTTGTCTATGAAACTAGTTTTTTTGTATAAATGCCCTAAATCATACAACAGTTTTACATACTGTTCTTTTGTAATTGGAGCATTTTCACGATTGTTTTCATATGCTGATTTAACCGATTTAAAATCTTTAGCTGCTTTATCGCTAGTATGGAAAAATCCTTCCGGCAGACACATATAAATGCAGCCTCGCAAGTATTTTAATTCGGGGTCATCAGATTTAATGCATGATTTTAATAGTTTTAAGCCTTTAATTGTTTCACCAAACATTTCTTGTGGATCATTTGCGAATTTGCCCATTAACGCAACAGATGCTGCGTAGTAGGTTTTAGCAATTTCACAATCTGGAAAAGCATCTTTTGCTTTTTCCCATGCTTCTAAGCTCTGTTTAGCCGCGACCTTACTACCTTTTGCTCCTAAATGATGCATTTCTTTTGCAGTTTCATATAGCTTTTCTTTTGTTACAGTAGAAAGAGTACGAAGATCAATTTCCTTATAAGAGTGAATGGATAGTTTCTCTTGTACACTATCTTTTATTTCTTTGGAAGGTCTGAGCTTTAATAGCTTATTCCATGTTTCATGTGCAGCTTCAAGCATATCTAACTTTTCATATGCAAAGCCTAAATCAAATAGCAGTTGATGATGTGTGTTTGCTCCTGCTTCTTTAAGATAACTTTCAGCTTTTAATAATGTTTCGATATCACTTACAGCGATTGCAGCTCTTCTAAAGAAGAGTTCAGGTAATCGTAAGCAGTGTCTCGAACGAATCGCACGTAACTCATACAAGGATGGATGTTCATTAATTAAACTATCCATTGCCTTCATAGACTTAATAGCTGATCCGAACATTTCGTACGTGTTAATAGAATCCCGACCTTGCATCGACTGCAGGTCAATATGAATCATTTCCACCTCTGGGGAAGGATTGGTTAATACAAATACATCAAAGAAATTCATGGCTTCTTTTACATCATCAGCATCACCATATAAGGCCCTTTGATAATATTCCATTGCTTCATCAGTTAGCCCTTCATTAGATACTTCATAATTACTGTTCACTACTTTATGGTTATCATCAGCTTCATTGAAATGTCCACCATGTTTAAGTGCTTTTAATTTTCCTTGGTAATCTGTAGCTTTTTCTAGTTGGTTTGTTCGCTTATAAGCTTCAACTAAGTTCTTTAATACTTCGGTATACTCAGCTTCAGATAAAATGGAAGAATCCCCTTCAAACGCAGTAACCAAATATGAAAAGTCCTCAATTGCAGTTGACGTTCGTTGAAAATATAACTCTGGTAGACGATAGCATACATTTCCTCTTAAAAATCTTGCTAGAATTAGATCAGGAGATGTTTCAACAACTTCGTCTAGTTGTTTTAAACCTTCTAATGCATATTTCATTTTGTCTGTTACACTATTTGCATCTCTTGCTAGAAGAGTTGTCGCACTTCCATAGTAAGCTTTTATTTCCAAATTTTTAGGCTGTTTTTTAGCCAGCTCTTTTAGTGATGCATATGCTTTCTTTACAGCTAGTTTATTGCCCTTAATCCCTGCATCATGATCTTTAATTGCTTCTTCTAAAGGTGACTGAATTTGTGCAGGTCTCTTATTCGACAAAGCTTCTTCTGTTTTAATCTTTGAAGGAATATTAGAATTTGTTGGTTCTTTTACTTGGTGATTCATTGCTTTAGTAGTTGCTGCTTCCATATTATTTGATTTTGGCTGGGTATATTGTGCAACTTTTTTATTGATTACTTTTTTTGCTTTATTCATAAAGGGATTTGTTTTCATTAGAGATTCCAACAAATCTTCTCTTTTTCTAAAACTCAAATTTATTCACCCCCTGAATTCCTTGCCTGTTCCACAAGTTTTTTATAATTTCCGCTATTTATTTTTAGTAGTTTCTCCCAAGTATTCTCGGCATTCTCAGAATCACCGATTGTTTGATATGAACTACCTAGATTTAATAGAAACTCACAGTATTGGTCTTTCGAAATATCAGTTTTCTTTTTTTCATAATCACTAATTAAAAACTGAAAATCTTCAATAGCTGTTTTTGTTCGTTTAAAATACATTTCGGGCAATCGATAAGCAACGTTTGCTCGAAGCATTCTTATTTCTGTGTGATTTGGTTCTGCCTTCACTGCCTTATCGAGAGCTTTTAATCCTCTTTTTGCTAAGTTCATTTTTTCAATTAAATCAGGGTGATCTCTTGCTATTAGGGCAGATGAACTTCCAAAATATGCTTCAACAATACTATGATTCATAGCTTGAAGCTTTATTTTTTTCAAAATATCATAGGCTTTTTTTGCAGCCTGTTGATCCCCATCAATTGCCTTTTGATGAAGTTTTACTGCCTCTTCAAAGTCTTGTTTCCAATCACCTTTTTGATCAGTCAATCCTTCCACCTCCTTTTAACCAATACATGTTCGTAAATCTATCTCACTCAATCTTCTTGAGTACATTTACAACTTATGTGAACGATAAAGTATGGTGATAGACATTAATGGAAAAGAAGATATTTGATGATAGAGTCTACAATGTAAGCGATAACATTTTAATGATTCTTGATGATCTTATTGTTGTATAGACTATTAAACCTATTAAAGGAAGAATTTTAAAAATGTGCTTTATGAGCTTAAGTATTCTTATAAGAGGTGAGTTAAAGGAAAGATTAATACTATTTGAGCAAAGAACAAAATTCAATATCCCCAAAAATATAAATCATGTTAAACATAAAAAAACCATCAGATTTTGTCTGACAGTTAAAAAAGAAGGATAAAACTAATTTATTGAAGATGACTAGGAGGTGTTGGTCTGTGTTTACCTTTTGTTATTTCAGTAAATAAAGTGGTATCCTGTGTTGATGATTGATTTTGCTGCATATTAAGGTCTAATGGAATGAACCCCATTGATTGTTTTATTTGCTGAATTTCCTGTAAGATCATGTTTATATCTTCTTTTGTTGCTGGCTTTTTGTTCTCTTTTAGTTCAAAACCAATTTGCCCATTTGGTTCTAATGTTGCATATTTAATATCTTCCATCTTATTAACATTTGATTGTCTTAACTTCATTTCCAATAAGTCAACTGAAAGACGAAGCTTTTTTAATTGATCTTCTTGTAGTTTGCCATCTTTAATTAAGATTTTTGCTTTTCCTGAAATGAATTTCTCGAGTTTATCAGATTTAATTTGAGTAAATTCCACTAGGACAAGGGTTAGGACGAGAGTTAAACCAACTACTAATGTGGTCCACACATTTTTCCCAACTAAAGGTTGTACAAGTAAAGATCCAATTCCAATCATAATTACAACTTGAGCCAATGTCATTTGCGAGATTGACTTTCTTCCTGCTATCCTTAAGAGGATTGTCCCACCAATCACAATAATGACACTTTTCCAGATTAAATCCAAATCCATGGTTCATAAAACCACCTTTATAATTAGTTTGCATTATTTTTTGTTAATTCCCTTATTTTATGCCTTTTTAGGAAAGAAAGGATAGAAATGAATGACAAACAGATTCAAAATAATTGATACAATTCGCGGCCTTGCATTGTTTGGGATACTTCTCGTTAATATGAAGAGCTTTCAATCTTCAGAGTTCATTGATACGATGTTCGGTAAAACTTCTTATAAAGATGATTTTGATCAAGGACTTTATTACTTTTTGCAACTGTTTATTCAAATGAAATTTTACCCCATGTTTTCCTTTTTATTTGGATTGGGTTTTTATCTTTTTATGATTAAATCAACTCTTTCCAACTTTGTTTCAAGAACACTTTTTCTATTTTTGATAGGAATGATTCACCTTATCTTTATTTGGTATGGTGACATTTTACATGTTTACGCGATAACAAGTGTGTTTCTCATCTTCTTCCATAAGCTTTCGAGCAAAACGGTTGCAATATGGAGTATAAGCTTATTATTTGCTTATCATTTTTTTCTTTTCATGACTATATTCGTTCCTGCTTCGACGATTCCAACAGCGAACCAAAGTCAAGTCGCATTAGAGTATATTCAAATGTATAAGGAAGCTCCTTATTTTGAGTGGGTGTTGTTTCGCTTTAACATTGAAGTATTGCCGGTACTTCAACAGCTACCAATTGTCATGATTCCTGTATTAGGATGGTTTTTATTAGGTTTGTTCGCAGGAAAAGAGAAGCTATATGAGCGAAACCATACAAATATAGTTCGTATGAAAAACTGGTGGAAAATTAGTTTATTTTTAGGCTTGATCACAGTATGTTTGAATGGACTAGCTTTACTCACAAAATTTGATGACAGTATTGCCTATTTTCTTACTAGCTTGAGTGGTCTTTTTCTTGCTGTTTTTTATCTCACGACGAGCTATTTGTTTAGCAGTCGGACTTTTTTCAAGAAGATTCTTTCCCCCTTCCAATATGTTGGGAGAATGTCACTGACCAATTATTTAGCTCAATCCGTAATCGTCATTTTCTTTTTTCGTTTTTTTCAGTTGTATAACACCCTAACTCTTACTGAAGGGTTGCTAATTAGTGTAGCTATCTTTTTTATACAGCTTTGCTTTAGTTATTTATGGTTATTATATTTCCACTATGGTCCAGTAGAATGGATTTGGCGCAGCTTTACTTATCAAAAAATAAGTCCTTTTTTCATAAACAAAGAATTAAACACGTTTAAGATCCAAAAATAAATTCCAAATTGTATAACAGCGAATAAAACAGGTAAAAATAAAATGTTGATAATTTTTTAGGAGGTTATACGAATGGATATGAATCGAGTAAAACAAATTTTATCTTCATCTGCTGATATTAAAGTCATGTATAATGGTAGTTCTGTTTGGATTGATGAGTTGCATGAAGAGCAAGGAATGGTTACTTGTCATTTAAGAGGGCCACTTGAAGAACGTTCACAGGTAAGTGTTGCAGAGCTAAAAGAAGTAGAGTAATAAGTGTGTCCAAAGGATAGTAAAATATGCTAATCAAACATGATATAAAGTAATGACATAGGAATTTGTTAACATTTATACATATTGTTAGAAAAAATGTGTATAATGTACTTAGTACTAAATCTCCTTACTAAAGGATGTGTTGATATGAGATTTCAACAACAAGTTGAAAAACCACCAGAGGTAAGCTTAAAAATTTGGACTTGTGGATCAGAAGATTGTAACGGTTGGATGCGTGATAATTTTAAATCAAACGAAGAGCCTGATTGTCCTCTTTGTGGACACGCAATGATTGAAGGAGAACGCACATTACCTGTTCTAGAGAATTTTTCCGCTGTGAGCCACAAAAAGGAATAATTTCATACACAACAGTAATACTGTTCAAAATAAAATTCCATGTTTTTACATGGAATTTTATTTTATTTCAGGACGAATTATGCAATATGTAGTATATTGTCTGTTAAGAAGGTTTGCCGCATAGTATTGCGAGGAAACAATGAAGGTAACCTGAGGTGTAAAATGTCTTGGATTGATGAACAACTTATGAAGCATATTTTTGTGTACAGTAGATCCATTCGATCCCGTTGTTGTAAAAAACATACCGAACGGATGGAAACTAATTGGTAGAGGTAATTTTGCAGCTGTATTTACTCATCCTTCTTTAGACGGAAAAGTAGTAAAGGTTTATGCTGAAAACCGTGAAGGAATTACAGAAGAAATCATGGTTTATCAAAAACTTGGAAAACACAATGCATATTCAAGATTATATGAGTATGGTGAAAGATATCTTGTTCTTAAAAATTTAGTAGGAATTACGCTTTACCAAGCTCTTAGAATGGGAACATTTATACCAAAAACTGTAATTAAGGATGTAGACAGTGCCTTACAATTTGCTAAATCAAAAGGACTAAATCCTACTGATATACATGGAAAGAATATTACAATGAAGGACGGTAAAGGGTATATAGTTGATGTTTCTGACTTTCTAAAAACCTATTCCTGCCCTAAGTGGAAGCACTTTAAAAAGTGTTACTATTTAATCTATCTACCATTATTTAAAAACATTCGTATCCCTTTCCCTTATTGGCTACTAGAAAGAATTCGCAAAAGCTATCAATTTTACTTACTAGTAACTGGCTTTAGAAGAAAACAAGAATTATATAGCAATAAAAATAGAATGAACTAAATATAAATCGCTAGGGCTAATTATAATCATCACAAGAAAGGCACGCTGCTAATGGTGCGTGCCCTTTTGTTATTCTTCTCCCTTTGCTTTTTTATTTGTTGCAATAACAGCCTGTTGGACAAGTTGAGTAAACTGACCATGTTGTAACACCTTGATCCCTTCTGCTGTCGCACCTCCGGGTGTTGTTACTTGTTCCCTTAGTTCCCGCGCAGAAAGATTTCCTTTAAGCATCTCTGCCGATCCTATTACCATTTCGTTCACTAATTTCTCAGCCACTTCAGATGATACCCCCATCTTTTCTGTAAACTCTATTAGTGTTTCAACGAAGAGATAAACAAAAGCTGGTGCACTCCCTGTAACGGCAGTTAAGTCATGAATTTGTTGTTCCGTGCAATATTGTGATGCCCCAATCGCATTTACTAGCATTTCCATTTGTTTCTTATGTTTATCTGTGACAAACTTTCCATATGTATAAAGTGATATGGAATGACCGATAGTAGCCGCCGTATTTGGCATAATCCATCCAACAGGAGTGTTAGGTGGAAGGTTAGCCTCTAAATAGGCAGGTCCAATTCCTGCTGCTACTGTTACAATTAACTGGTTAGTTATGTAAGGACTTATTCTCTTAAGAATATCTTTATGTTCACCGGGTGGTATCGCCAAAACAATAACATCTACTCTTTTAATAAACATTTCAATATCATGTATTGCATTAGCTTTATACTTTTTAGCTAATTCAGTAAGTCTCTCTGGATTTGATCTGTTCGAAACATATATATAATTTATTTGTTCATCGCTTTTTTGGTATAGCCCAGATATGATTGCCTCAGCCATTCTGCCTGCACCAATAAATAAAATCGAATTTTTCATCCTTTACCTCTTTCTTCTCATATTTTATTTCCTATTACGATATGTTATTTTGAAAAATTCTTCAAGTTAAACTGTTAAGTCTAAAAGGCCACAACAATAGTATATTGATACTTATTTGACTTTTTTACATAATAAAAGGAGACGCCTATAAAGACGTCTCCTGCGTATTGAGGCGAAAAACTGCACGCCACATCGTGCATTTAGCCTTCCGGCATGTTTTTCGACTTACACAATTCAGCTCATCGCTAGATAAATATAACATAATGCTAGCAATAAGGAAAGAGGAAAATTTAAGAAGAAGATATACCCGAAATTTTCTTTATTTAATCACAATAAAAGAAAGTTAGTCCAATACTACCAAATTAACTAGTAACACGCATTTTATGTTTAATTCATCTTATTTTGTGTAATAGACTACTATAACATTTAAAGGAGGAAGTTAGGATATGAAACCTTATATTGAAGAATTCCAAAATGAAGACAAGCTGGAGCAAGCTGTTAATAATCTTAAAAATAAAGGTGTACAGGCTAATGACCTTTATGTGTTAACACATGATGACGAACGAACAGAAAGAATTTCTGATAAAGCAGAAACAAATGTGATTGGTATTGAGGAAACAGGTTTAAATCAAGCTGTTGAAAACTTTTTTAGTAAAAAAGGTGACGAACTCCGAAATCAATTATATGAAATAGGGTTATCAGAAGATGAAGCACAAACATATGAAGAAAAACTTGATGAAGGAAAAGCTTTATTAATTGTAACAAATGCTGAACAATATCATTTAGTATAATGTAAATGACAGGGAGCTCTAGAATATTAGAGCTCCCTGTCCCCTTTCATTACCCTCATTACTTTCAAGCTACCCTCACTTACCGATTATCTCTAAACTTTTTGTACAAATTAGACAAGTTCTCCTTTCTAAAGTCATATAGTTAAATTGAGACATGCTTAGGGGGGATATGATGCGGTTTATTTTTATTCGCAAGAGCTGGTTGTTTTTTCTTTTTGTCGCAATTGTCATGGGTAGCTTGTATTACTTCTCGAATGATGTTGTGCCAACATTTCAAAATAGCGCTGAAAAAGATACGAACATTGTTATAAATATGGTAACCGGAGAATTTACGACAACAACATCAGATGGTAAGAAAATTGAAGCTTATCGCTGGGATCCAGGTACAATTGTTATTCCACGAGATAAAGATATTACACTAAGTATTATTGGTGTGAACGGTGAGGAGCATCCTTTTTATATAGAAGGTACTGATATTAAAGGTACTGTTAAAAAAGGAGAAGAGACAGTTATTCCACTTCATTTCAAGGAAGAAGGAACTTATCGTCTTATTTGTGATACGCACTCTCATGATGGTCAACAAGTCCCAATGATTGCATACATTGTTGTTGATTAAACACTTTATCAATTCTTAGTTAAAAACAGGTAATAATACCTAGTTTATTTAGTGTACAAGCGGGTATTTAACAGATATCAAAGAAGAAAGGCAAGGGTGAGTAGTTTTGAAGATTGTCATCTATAAAGAGGAATTATATGAAATATTTTATACATACACCAGTGGATACATAGAGCTTAAAAAACTCGAATCTGAGATTGATGATATCATACTAGTCCACCATTCCGAGGTATCACCGCTTGAATCTAGTGCATAAACTGAATTTTTTCAAGTTAATCATAAAAGGAAAAAAAGCAAAGCGTATTGTGCTTTGCTTTTTTTATACAGTTATCTTACTTAGATCGCTCATAGGAATCTAATAAATATTGAACGAGCTTCTCATCTTTTGATAAATGAACAGAATAAGTTCTTTTAACAAAGCGTTCTGCTTCTTCATAGCTTGAGAATTGATTTGAAAGTAACTTATGATTTTTTTCGATATTCCAAATATCTTCTTTATTTTTGTAAAGTAAGAATTGATCCTTTTCAGCATTTTCGAAATGCGAACAATGATTTTTTAAGTTCATTTTATTGTGAATGAAGTCTGTGCGTAATGGCTTTATTGAAAAAGGTTTTTCAATAAATTCTTTATAAGCATCGATTGTTAAGGAACATCCAGCTGCTTTTGCATGCCCCCCACCACCATATCTTGAGGCAATTTCAGAAACATCAGTATGATCATGTATTGTCCGAAAACTAATCTTTTTATTTCCCATATTTAATATTGAAATACAATCAAGGTGTGGATGTTCCTTTCCTAATTCATTTCCTAATTCAGAATGATAAGATTCAGCGTGAACAATCCCTATACATACATCACCTAAAAACGATTGCACTAACTCTCTTTTTTTACGTCTAATGTAACGTTCCGTTTTCTTTTCTTCAATATCGAGAATTTTCCCTTCAAACTCACTAAATGAAAAATGATCAAATGTTAACAACCTATCTAACATGCTTGCTTCAAACTCTTCTATTGATTGCATATATAGAAGATCATTTAATCTTTTAGCTTGAATATTCTCATTCTTTTCCCATTCCCACGTATCATATTGACGTACTAGTTCAACATACTCATCCAAGATTGGTCGAGACGATATAATGTTGTTCTCAACTAAGTAGGAATAAAGAAGTGATGTAGCAGAAGCCAACTTTCCTTCTTTTTCTTCTACCTTCACAATTCCCCACTCATACTGATTACAGTGAAGAGCTGTTTTATGATGATCAATTAATCTTATCTGTCCTCCATTTTTGGAGAACTTTTCTAACTTCTCCTCATTTTCTTTATTAACAGATAAATCAGTTATGTATACTTCCTTATCTAAGTCCTGCTGATCAAGCAATTGCTCAACATGATAATCTAAACTATTGACAGAATGGTAATGTACTTCAACATCTTCCTTAAACGCAAATTTAGCAAGAATGCCACAACTTACCCCATCTAAATCATTATGTGATAATAAAATTTTTTTCATAAATCCACCTTCTACCTCAACATGGTTAAAATTGATTTCAATATATGTAAGTATTTGTTTTAATGATTGATCTATTCAATCTATTTTAAAATTTTTACCTATTTTTAAAACAAAAAGAGGATACAAAGGACCAGATAGGCCCAATGTTTCCTCTGTTTTTTAATCACATACTCTTTTACCGAGAATAACTAAATCTCGTTCTACACCATCCATGTTTGCAATTCTTGGTAGGTGTGCCCATCTTTCAAAATTGTAGCTTTCAAAGAGCTTAATACTAGGTGAATTGTGACCAAATACAAACGCTAACAACGTTTTTAATCCCAGCTCGGGACTTTGAGATATAGCCCGCTCCATTAAAACACGAGCGTAGCCTTTTCCGTGAACCGAAGGATCAAGATAAATACTTACTTCTGCTGTTGCATCATAAGCAGGTCTCCCATAAAAAGATTGAAAGCTTAGCCAGCCAACAATAGTGCCATCCTCTTCTAACACCCATAATGGTCGTTGATGTGCGTTATGTTCATGAAACCACTTTAATCTGCTTTCTACAGTCACCTCTTGTAAATCAGCTGTTGCAAGCTGCCCTGGAATAGAGCTGTTATATATTTCAACAATCCTAGGAAGGTCATCAAGATTTGCATCTCTTATTCTACGATTCTGTTCACTCATATTCTGTCTTTCCTTTCGTCAAATAACGTCGTCTTCTTATTATAAAATAAAAAAGGGTAGACAAAAACTACTTTTTTGCTTCCGGAACAAAAATTGTCGACAGATGTCGAGCTTTTCGATCATTTGATGGTTCATTATCTAATACTTTTTTATATACTTGTGAAAGTTCTTGAATAAATTCTTGAAATTCTTGATCTGTTAAGTACACCATAGCCTGCCGATAACTTACTCCATCTTTTATTAGATCAATATTTTCTTGGTTTAAATAATTTTCATACTGTCCAAGTAGATGAGTCATAAAGGTTAAAAATAAGTTTAAATGTTCATCTTTAGATAATTTTGTTAACTCTCTCTTATTAGATACCTCATGTTCATTTAAGGCATAGATTTTTTCGACCGTACCTCTTATTTGGTTCTCCTTTACAACTTTTATAACTTCAGCCTCTAATAATTTATTTAGATGACGATATAATGTTGCTTGTGGTACATCTGTTAATCTAGCTGCAATTTGCTGAACAGTATATTCTTTGCTTCCTATTAGTGTTTGAACGATTTTCATTCTTACTGGATGAAGGATTAGTTTAGCTTTTGAATCCACTGAGGTGACTCCCCCTTATAAAAATAACCTCTATAACACAATAGTTATCATTATCAATTATAATAATAATATACTTCATGTCAAATAATATAGATTTTCTACTAAAACAAAAAAGAATGACAGTTTCCCGTCACTCTTCAACGAATTATTCAATCACTTCAAAATAGTCTTTGTAATACCCACCGACTTTACCGGTATTGTCAATAACAAAGAAAAATTCCTCTGTTTCATTTTGTACATCATACTCATTTCCTGCTGTTAAAGCTCGATCTACCATATATTTTTCAGCATTCGTATGAATACATTTTACTTTCTTAACTGCTTTAGAATTTTGCCATGTTTTATGTATCATATCTATCACCTCTCTTATTTCTTCTTTTATTTTAGCTGATAATAGTTAAAAAGCCAATTATTGTGGAATGGCAACTTCAACAGCCACACTTTTCTTTTTCATTTCATATTTTACATAAAGTAAGATTGGCAAAGCGACAATTGTTATCATCACTAAAGTACCAAAAAGATAAAATGGCTTGTTCGCTCCAAATTGCTCTAATAAAATTCCGCCAATCCATGGACCGATGACATTCCCAAGTTGTGTAAAACCCATAGCACCAAAATATGTTCCTTTTAGATCAGGCTTTGCAAGCTGATCGATAAGTAAATCTGTCATAGAGAACATTAAGATTTCACCAATCGTAAAAATGATCATCATCATAATTAATAGTGGCAATTCTTGACTAAAAGCAAAACCTAAAAGTCCTAAGCAAATGACCACATTCCCAATCATTATTGAAACAAGCGGGGAATATTTTTTTCCAATTTTTATTAATGGAAATTGCAAAACAATAACTGTAATTGCATTTAAAGTTAGTAAATATGAAAATAATTCTGCTCCATTTTTGAATAACTCCGAGCTTGAAAAGTATTGCGGCAGTGTTGAGCTAAATTGAGAATATCCGGTAATACATAATACAAGTCCAACAAGACTATATAAAAAAATATGATCTTTACGGACAATTTGGACTGCATCTTTTAACTGAACAAGGTTATTATTCGTTATGTTTACTTTGTCATTGTATTTCCTCAACGTATATAGTAAAACCATTCCATATAGAAAATACGTTATTCCCGCAAATATAAATGGAGTTGTGCTAGCAGCTGCCCCAAGTTTAAGTCCGATTAACGGTCCAAATGTAACACCGACATTTATTGCTGTATAGCGAAGATTGAAGATCACTAAACGATTTTTTTCAACCGTTAAATCTGAAAGCATGGCCCTGGAAGTTGGTTCAAAAACAGAACGACATAAACCGTTTAATGCATTCATCATAAAAAAACCTAAAATGGAATGAGTAAAAGCAAACCCTACAAAAACGAGTCCCCAAGCAAAAACAGAGATTAACAGAACTCTTTTTCTTCCCCATAAATCTGATAAATATCCACCATAAAAGCTTGATGCAATGCCAACAAGAGAGCTAATTGCGATGATAGCACCTGTTGTAGACGGTGATACATGTTTTTCCTGTGTTAAGTATATGGCTAAAAACGGTATACACATCGATGTTGCTAAACGTCCAAATAAAGTCCCGATTAAAATATTCAATGTAACCGGACTAACATCTTTTAACTGTTTCCACATTATGTTCCCTTCCATCTTCTAATAGAATAATAATTTATTATACCTGAAAATGGAAAAAAGAATAGTAGAAAAATAGATAAAATCGTTGGGTTTCATAACAATCAGAATGACCGCATAATGTATGGAGAGGTGAACGAAGCTATGTATACGAATGAAAGTATTGATCAGAAGATAGAAGAAATGATCGAAAAATTAAGAGCTACTCAACGAAAAGATGGTTCTTGGAAATACTGTTTTGAAGGCGGATTAATGACTGACGCTTTTATGATTATAACATTGCGTGCTTTGGATATAAAAAATGAAGAAAGGCTAATACAACGACTAACAGATCGTATCTATTCGTTACAAACAAGCTCAGGGGTATGGAAGGCTTATTCTGATGAGAAAAGTGGGAACCTTTCTATCACCATACAAGCATATTGTGCTCTTTTATATTCAGGTTACTTCACACAAGAACATCCTGGCTTAAAAAAAGCTGAAGCATTTATCTTAAAGAATGGTGGATTGGGTAATTCCCATTTTTTGACGAAATGGATGTTAGCTGTAAATGGACTATATCCATGGCCAACTCTATTTTATATACCGATGACCTTCCTTCTAATTCCACCTTCATTTCCCTTAAATTTTTATCAATTCAGTAACTATGCCAGAATTCATTTTATTCCAATGATGGTTGCTGCAAATAAAAAATACACGATTAAATCAAGTTATACACCAAACTTGAATCACCTGATTATTCGTTCTTCTTCTGCTAATGAAAACTGGGAACTTCCATTTGCAACACGTACCAATTCATCGTTTACAAATGAAATGAACAAACTTCTGCGACTACCTGAATATTTACACCGTTTGGGCTATCAAAAAGCAGAGAGTTATATGTTAAAAAGACTTGAAGATGATGGAACTCTTTACAGCTATGCTAGTTCAACTTTTTTCATGATTTATGCCCTACTATCTTTAGGCCATAAACAGTCTTCTCCAACGGTATTAAATGCTATAAACGGATTAAAGCATTTAATTTCAACCAATTGTGAAGGTATTCATCTTGAAAACTCAACCTCTACTGTTTGGGATACAGCCTTACTTAGCTATGCCCTTCAAGAAGCAAATGTTTCCAGCACTTCGCCAATGATTAACAAATCTGTAGAATATCTCTTATCAATGCAGCATACAAAAAAAGGTGATTGGAAAATTCATAACCCTAATATCACTCCAGGTGGATGGGGTTTTTCCCATAATAATACTATTAATCCTGACAATGATGATACCTCAGCAGCATTACGAGCCTTAACACGTCAAGCACGAAAAGAACAAAAGGTTCGCAATGCTTGGTATAAAGGAGTTACTTATCTTCTCTCTATGCAAAATGCTGATGGTGGATGGGCAGCGTTTGAAAAAAATACAGATTTTGAAATGCTCACTTATCTTCCTTTAGATAACGCAGAGGACGCCGCTATTGATCCGTCAACTCCTGACTTAACGGGTAGAGTACTAGAGTTTTTAGGAAACTATGCTGGATTAACAAAAACTCACCCAAGTGTAAAAGCGGCAATCAATTGGCTGATGGAAAATCAAGAAGATAACGGCTCTTGGTATGGAAGATGGGGAGTTTGCTATATTTATGGAACTTGGGCTGCCGTGACAGGATTACTAGCTGTTGGCATATCCCCCACATCACCTGCTATAAAAAAGGCAATCAATTGGCTGGAAAGCATACAATTAAACAGTGGAGGTTGGGGTGAATCATGTGCAAGTAGTGAGGAGAAAAGATATGTCCCCCTTTCATTTAGTACCCCTTCACAAACATCATGGGCATTAGATGCATTAATTCAGAGTAGTGCCTTTTCTAAATTATCTGTACAAAAGGGTATATCTCATTTAATAAATGACTCCTCTTTTACCGAAGAAGGAAGAACATATCCAACCGGCATTGGACTACCAGGGCAATTTTACATCACTTACCATAGCTACAATCTACTTTTTCCATTACTAACACTTGCACACTACCAAAAAAGATCATAACAGGTTTATTTAGAAAAAAGATCAACCTTTTAGGAAAAGTGCATATATTGTCTACGACTGATGTCAGGGAGGGAGAAATAATGTCAGAGCAGTACATCTTATCTATGCAAAAATGGTGTGAGGAAATTTTAGAAAGTTATCATCATTCCTATGATGAACTAAGCCGAAACCATCACAAAAATACATTAGAAAATTGGAAAAGTGAGCTTGAAACCTTTCAAGCCCAACTACACAAAGATGAATTTCTCGATAACAAGGACGTTTATGAACGTGCTGATCAGCTTTTCACACAGTTTGAAGCATATTTTGAAGCTGAAGGTAATGAACAAGAAAGCATATTACGTGCCCATAACGAAGCAGGAACGGTTCCAATTGGAGGTCATACGTTACCACCATTGCCGTACAGTTATGATGCATTAGAGCCTTATATTGACCGCGAAATTATGAGATTACATCATGACAAGCATCATCAAAGCTATGTTGATGGTTTAAATAAAGCCGAAAAAGAGATGCAAAAAGCTCGTCAAACAAATAACTTTGAATTAATTAAGCATTGGGAACGTGAAGCAGCATTTCATGGTGCCGGTCATTACCTCCACACAATCTTTTGGAATGTAATGAGTCCTAATGGCGGTGGTATGCCATCTGGAATGTTAATGAGAGAGATTAATCAAACATTTGGAAGTTTCGAAAAATTCAAAACTCACTTTTCAGAAGCAGCCAAAAATGTTGAAGCAGTTGGGTGGACAATTTTAGTTTGGGCACCACGTTCCCGTAGATTAGAAATTCTTCAAGCAGAAAAGCATCAAAACTTAAGTCAATGGGATGTTATCCCCCTACTTACATTAGATGTCTGGGAACATGCCTATTATCTTCAATATAAAAATGAACGAAAGAAATACGTTGAAAATTGGTGGAATGTAGTAAATTGGCGTGAAGTAGAAAGACGTTTTCATGAAGCACAACAACTAAAATGGAAACCATTTTAGTATAGGAAAAAGGCAGATTTTCTTATAAAGAAAAATCTGCCTTTTTTGATTCTATATTATACCTAAAGCATCTAAAAAGACAAAGATAATAACAATCGGTGATACATACTTTAATAGCAGATACCAAATTGTAAAGATCTTCTTGCTAAGAGATGACCCTTGTGAAAGTTCATCAAATAAAACTTTTTTTGATATCTTTAATGGAACAAATATTGAAATTAAAAGAGCACCAAGTGGCATAAGAATATTGCTTACTAGGAAATCAGCAGCGTCAAAAATAGACTTATCAAACAAGGTTATGTGTCCAAGTAGTCCGAAAGAAAGTGCTGATGGAATTCCTACGATAAAAATGGATATTCCTACTAACCAAGAAGCTTTTATCCTTCTAGAATCATTCCCCTTCGCGATTGGAGCCACAATTATTTCGAGCATTGAAAAAGCAGATGTTAAAGTAGCAAATAAAAACAATAATAAAAATGCGATCAAAAAGATTGTTCCAAACGGCATTTGATTAAACACTGTTGGCAATACATTAAACAATAACACTGGACCTGCATCCGGAGCTAAACCAAAAGAAAACACGGCCGGAAAAATAGCTAATCCTGCTAAAAACGCAACTAATAAGTTGAGAACGACGATCGATACGGCCGATTGTGGTAAATTTTCATTCTTAGACAAATAAGAACTGTACGTTACCATAACTGATACCCCTACACTTAGGGCAAAAAAGGATTGTCCCATTGCATATAAAATCGTCTCAGATGTTACGTTTGTAAAATCAGGTTTTAAAAAGAAAAGAATTCCTTCCATGGAGCCATCTAGTGTAATAGAACGAACAATCAAGATGACAAATAATATAAACAAAGCAGGCATCATAATTCGGCTTGCTTTTTCAATCCCATTTGAAACACCTTTTGAAACAACAAAGCTTGTAATAAGTAAAAATAATAACTGTGCAAAAACTGTTAAAAACGGATCCGAAATGCTAGTACCAAATAACTCACCATACTCCTGCTCTGTTAATCCACTAAGATTTCCTGTTACTGCTTTAAATAGATAAATTAAAATCCAGCCACCCACTACGCTATAAAAAGACAACAAGATAAAACAAGTCACTACACCAAGTCTTCCAATTAAGTGCCAAGAGGAATTCGGAGCAATTTGTTTATATGCTTGAATGGCATCTTTTTTCGTACTTCTACCTATCACAAACTCTCCTAATAGAAGTGGTAGTCCTACTAGTAAAGTAAATAAAATAAAGATTAGAAAAAATACACCGCCCCCACTAGTCCCCGCAACATAAGGAAACTTCCATATCGCTCCTAAACCAATTGCAGACCCGGCAGCCGCAAGAATAAAAGAGAGCTTCGACGACCATTGTTCTACAGAATTATTCATAACATCACCTCAAAATCCTACTGATCAAAGATTTCTTTCAAAAGAATATAAAATCAACCTTTGAAAAATATATTATATAAATACACATTTTATCATTTTACTAGGATAATTTAAATTAAATTTTAAAATAATACTATCATTATGTTAATGAGTCCTAGTATTTCACATAGGTTGAATCCAAATAATGACCTTCAAACAGGAATTAACACTCTAGGATCTCCTGTTATTTTCACTTATTTGTTTATTCTATAATTATTTCCTCAAGTAAAAGAAAAGCAACAAAAAGGCTGACACACCTAGTGCCAGCCTCCTCAAGCTTATTAAAAGACTTATCCTTCTAATAATAATGATTCTGGGTCTTCGAGCAATTCTTTCACTGTTGCTAAGAAGCTTACCGCTTCTCTTCCATCAACAATTCGGTGGTCATATGAAAGCGCAATGTACATCATTGGGCGATTTTCCATTGTATTTTCATCGATTGCAACAGGACGAAGCTGAATTTTGTGCATTCCTAAAATACCAACTTGTGGTCCGTTTAGGATAGGTGTTGACATTAATGATCCGAAAACACCGCCGTTTGTAATTGTGAAAGTTCCTCCTTGTAAATCTGAAAGGCTTAACTTATTATCACGTGCTTTCTTAGCAAGATTAAGGATTTCTCCTTCGATTCCTGCAAAGTTTAAGCGATCTGCATCACGAACAACTGGTACAACTAAGCCATCTGGAGCTGATACTGCAATTCCAATATCATAGAATTTTTTCACTAAGATTTCATTGCCTTGAATTTCTGCATTAAGCAGTGGATATTGCTTTAATGCAGCAACAACAGCTTTTGTAAAGAAGGACATGAAGCCTAAACGAACATCATGCTGTTCGAAAAACTTGTCTTTACGGCGTTTACGAACTTCCATAACCGCTGTCATATCTACTTCATTAAATGTTGTTAACATAGCCGCTGTTTGTTGAACTTCTACTAAGCGATTTGCAATTGTTTGTCTACGTCTAGACATTTTTTGTCTTTCAACCGGTTTGCCAGGTTTTTCATCCTGTACGGCTGGCGTAGTAGCTTTTGGTGCAGCTGGTTTTGATTCTTGTTTTGGTGCTTCTTGACCAGAGTGTGCTTCAACATCTTGTTTACGTACTCGGCCAAGGGGATCAACTGTTTGAACTTGTTGTAAATCTATTCCACGCTCACGAGCTAACTTACGTGCTGCTGGTGAGGCAATTGTACGTTGTTTTTTCTCATCTTCCGTTACTTCAACATTGTTTTGTTGAACTTCTTGTGGCGCTGGTGCTTCTTGTTTAGTTTCTGTTTGCTCTGGTTGTGAAGGAGAAGCTTCACCACTCTCATCAATTATCCCGATTGTTTCTCCAACTTGAACAGTATCACCTGATTCTTTGTGTAGCTCTTTTAAAACTCCAGAAAATTCAGCAGTTAATTCAACATTTACTTTATCTGTTTCAACTTCTAAAAGGTATTCACCTTTCTCAACAACATCACCTGGTTGTTTTAACCATTGTGCAATAGTTCCTTCAGTAATAGATTCTGCTAGTTCTGGTACTTTAATTTCAGCCATTGTTGGTTCCCCCTTGAGAAACTTGCTTGTTAAAAGAATCACTATTACATCTATATCAATTTAACGCGATAATATGATAACAGCAAGCCTCGCATTTTTTCAATTTAAATGATGATTAATGGTCAAATAATTATTTATTCCAAGTTAATGCTTCTGTAACAATACGTTCTTGATCCGTTTTGTGGATATTCGGATCACCTTCTGCAGGACTCTGTCTTCTTCTTCTACCTATATATTTCACCGGAATTCCTTCTGGTGCGATTTCTCTTAGTTTTGCATCAATAAATGTCCATGCTCCCATGTTTTGAGGCTCCTCTTGAACCCAAACAATTTCTTCAAGCGATGGTAAACGCTCCAAAACGGACGTAATTATTGTTTTAGGGAAAGGATATAGTTCCTCAACTCTTAGCATGTGAACCCAATCTAGGTCACCTTCGATTGTGTTTAACTTATCAGTTAGGTCTGTAGCGATCTTACCAGTGCATAAAAGAAGTCTTTTTACTTTTTCTAGAGAAGTGCCTAGTCCTGGTTGTTCAATAACTGGCTTGAACTCTCCTTCACATAATTCATTTAGATCTGATACAGTTTGTGGATTTCTAAGTAAGCTCTTTGGCGTCATAATGACAAGTGGTCTTACTTCTTCACGTTTTAGCAAGTCAGCTTGACGACGTAGTATATGGAAATATTGAGCTGCACTTGTTAAATTAGCAACTTGCCAGCTATCTTCAGCAGCTAACTGTAAGAAACGCTCCAACCTGCCGCTCGAATGCTCAGGACCTTGTCCTTCAAATCCATGTGGTAATAACATAACAAGACCAGATTTTTGACCCCATTTTGCACGACCTGCAGCAATAAACTGATCAAAGAATACTTGTGCGGCATTTGCAAAGTCTCCGTATTGTGCTTCCCATAAAACTAATGTTTCTGGGGCAAATACATTGTAACCATATTCAAAACCAATAACTGACCCTTCAGATAATGGACTATTGTGGATTGCAAATGATGCTTTGGCGTCATCTAGTCGATGTAATGGTGAATAAAACTCACCAGTATCAACATCATGTAAAACAATATGTCTCTGCGCAAATGTTCCACGCTGTGAATCCTGTCCTGTTAATCGAATAGGAGTTCCATCTGTTAAAATGGATGCAAACGCTAACGCTTCACCTAAAGCCCATTCCACTTTTCCGTCTTCTTTAAGTGCTTTTGCTCTTCTTTCTAGAATTCTCTGAAGCTTAGAAAACACATTAAAGCTTTCCGGCCATTTTACAAGCTCATCATTTAATTGAAGTAACTTATCCTTTTCAACAGCTGTTTTCAACTTAGGAAGGCCACTGTTAATGAATTCCGGTAGTTGTATTTCATGTGTTTGTGCTACCTTTTTATCAGGAACTTTTTGGTATGCCTTTTCTAAAACGGTTTGAACCTCATCACTAATCTTTTCAACATCTTCTGGCTTAACAATTCCTCCACCTTGTAGTGATTTTGCATAAAGTTCACGTACAGTTGGATGTTTACGAACTTTTTCGTAAAGTTTTGGTTGTGTCATGGACGGCTCATCCATTTCATTATGACCAAAACGTCGATAACCAATAAGGTCGATTAAGAAATCACTCTTAAACTTATTTCTGTATTCCATTGCAATGAACACTGCAGCAATACATGCCTCTGGATCATCTGCATTAACGTGTACAATAGGAATTTCATATCCTTTTGCAAGGTCACTTGCATATGTTGTTGAACGGGAATCGCGACTTTCAGTTGTAAAACCGATCATATTATTCGCAATAATATGTATAGTGCCACCCGTTTGATAACCAGTCAGCTTATTTAAGTTCAATGTTTCTGCAACAATTCCTTCACCCGGGAATGCAGCGTCCCCATGGATTAGAATAGCCATAGCATTATTTTCATTTTGTTTTGGATAACCTTTTTCTGTGCGAGTTTCTTGTGCAGCACGAGTATATCCTTCAACAATTGGATCGATAAACTCTAGATGACTTGGGTTATTAGCTAATGTTACTTTTGCACGCACTGTACTTTCATCTTTAATTTGTTTATTTGCACCAAGATGATACTTAACATCACCACTCCAGCCATAGTTGATTCCAATAGAACCTTCTGATGGAACCAGTTCTTTATTAGGTGCATGTTGAAACTCAGAAAAGATAATTTCATACGGCTTTCCAAGTACATGAGCTAAAACGCTTAAACGACCACGGTGTGCCATTCCGATATTTATTGTATCAGTTCCAGCTTGAACGGCATTTGAGATTAATTCATCAAGTACCGGAACAAGCATATCTAAACCTTCAATAGAAAAACGTTTTTGACCTACAAAGGTACGGTGAAGGAATTGTTCAAACCCTTCAACTTCTGTGAGTCTTTTTAAGATAGATATACGTTTTTCCTTTGATAAATTTTCAAAAATCGCTCCTGATTCCACCATTTTTACAAGCCATGTTTTTTCCTCATAGTTATGAACATGACTAAATTCGAAAGCAATTGATTTCTTATAAACTTCTTTTAAGTATTGATATGCTTCAAGCCCATTGGTCACATGTGCAGGAGCATCTTCACATAATAGGTTTACAGGTATATCTTTTAAATCTTCTTCAGTTAAATCATATTCTTCAAGGCGAAGAAACTCATTCTTTTCATTTCGGTCCTCAAAAGGAAAAATTGCTGCGTTTAAGTGACCATATCTACGAATATTTGTCACTAATCGAACTGCTTCAGCAACTTTTTTCATTTTATCAGTACTGATTGTTTCATTTTCAGCTGATATTGTCGTGTCTTTTGTTGTGATTGAAGGAGAACCCCAGGTATCAAATATTTCTTTTAATTCTATATCAATAGAATTTGGATCAAGTTTATATTGATCATATTGTTCCATGACATAGCCGAGGTTAGGACCATGGAAGTCTTCCCAAGGGAAATTCTTCTTGCTATTGCCTTGTGCCATCTAACATTACCCCCAACGATTCATAAGTGATCAGAAATAATTTTCCTGATACGTAGGAAGGATAAAATTATCCTACGATATTAACCACTCTTACGAGTATAGTAGTATGATATTAAAACGCTTCCAATACTATTTTAACATTGCTACCTTCACATTCCAAGATAGTTAATAGAAAAATCGAAAAAAAATGTATCTTTTTTCTTGTGGATTTCCTTAGACCGTCTAATTGTTCGGAATAATTGGAATTATCCAACAAATATATCACTATCTTTACTCCATCATACAACATATACCATGGAAAAAAGTACAATTTTTATTATTTTAATGTAAATTAATTAAATTTTTTTAGTATTAATGAAATTTATGTTTATTTTGAATGATTATTAGTGTCTTCCCTACTTTTTTAGGCTAATTTTCTTCATGTAATTTTAATAAAAACCTCTATTTTATAAATAAATTAGAGGTTTTTACTATTTTGCAAACTTTGTCACAATATGGATTTTCAGTTAGTGTTAATAACAGAGAGATACTTATTCTTCTTTCAGCATTTTTACAAATAATCTTACAGACATGTCGTTTTGGTCAACCTTTATCCTTTTATAACATTTTTAATAACAATCTCTTAAGAAGCGGATATAATTGCTCTGGGAGCTCTTCAATTTTATCGACAAACACACTATATTTCCCATAAATATTTTGTATTGTTTTTTGTGTTGCTTCATTAACTTTGCCATTTGACAAAAATACATTGATTACTTCTATACCCATTTTTCTAGCCTCTAAAACCGCTTCATGTGTATCAATGATCCCATTCCGTTCATAACCTGTTGCAGCGGGCTCACCATCTGAAAAAACAAGGAGAAATTTTTGTTTTTCATTTTTCTTCATTAGTTGTTCTGTCATATGTCTTATAGCATATCCATCACGATTATCTTCTTCTGGTGAGAGTTGCATAATTTCAGGTCCTGACTGCTGATTTAAAGAGGTCTCAAAAGAGATTACCTCATAGAAATGATTTGGCTGGCGTGTTTTTGTCGATTCGTTCGTGTCCTCCCAAAATCCAACAATTTTATGTGGGACTCTTACTGATTTTAACGTTTCATGAAATAAGATAATTCCAAGCTTTGATTGATCCATTTTATCGAACATGGATGCAGAACAATCAACTAATAGAGTAAAAACAGCATCAATATCAGGAGATTTTTCCTGTTTTTTATAAAATAGCTTCGGATTGTCATCTGTTATAATTCGGAGTAGTTTTTTGTTTAGTCTTCCAATTTGAAGATCAGACCTTGGCATTGTTCTTTTATGCTCCAATGTTTTTTGAATCATTAGCTTCAGCTTATTTTGATACACTTGAATATCCATTCGATCTTTTTGATATTGCTCAATATCTGATATTGTTGGAGTCTTAGCTTCTTGAAACACAGGTACAGCATATTTATTTTCTTTACCATACGATGCATCCCCGCTACTAGCTCGATCTTCTTTTTGATTCTCCAATGCTTTCATTTTGGAGTAATCATTTCTTTTTGCTTTTTTCGAAGTTCCTTGAACCATCGCTAGAGCCTGGTCACCGTCTTCTCCCTCACGTACAGCACCGTCTCCATTTATCGTCGTATTTGTTCCTTGTTCTAAATCGAATTGAAGAAAACTTTTTGTAGGCTTGCTTGTTTCACTATGCCATGTTGGTAATTTGTCACCATGTACATCTTCATCACCTTGCTTAGCATTCTCTAACGCATCTTTGTTTTTTAATTTAGATTTTCTTTTTAATTCATCATATAGGCTGCTAGACAGAATGGTATTGTAAGGTAGTTCCGCTAAGTAAAAATAGGTATTTAGCATATCTTTTTCCAATATTTCCTCTAAAACATCAACAATTTCTAAGACAATATCAATAACCTGCTTAGTAGAGGCTACTTCAAACACTTGAAAAAGCTTTGACTCAATATAAGGAATCGATCTGTCAATACTCTCAGATAAAGATGGGATTGACTCGATTGTGGATTGTGCTGTTAGTGTTAAATAGATACTATTAAAAAGCGCATCCGTTAACATACTTCGCTCTTGATGAATAATTAACTGACTTTGGAAATGTTTACGATAAAGCTCTCTTCGAATATTAAACGCTTTTTTCGTACCGCGTCTTTCTCTTCTGCATTTTTCCTCTAATCGAAGGTCCTCCAAAAGCATGCATAATTGCTTTGCAAAGCTCTTTAGCTTTAATTTTTGAGTCTTTTCAATAAAAACACCTAATTCTTTAAAATCTGTATAATAATAATTACCAATGCTTCTAAGATAAATATCGCTTTTTAACGCTAGTTCTGTTTCTTCCTTCTCACGGTGATCCCAGAAATGACTAACATATACTTTTTTTTCAAATGGATCTAGATATGACTGAACGCTGTAATCAACCTCAATGTCTGGATTTTTCGTTAAGCCCTTCGCTAAATCTGATAAAGCCATAAATAAAAAAGAATCTACCTGTTGATCATTAAATTTTATAAATCTCAATTTTATCCCCTCACTCGAATAACGTTTCTGCTAGATTTCGAATGGCGGATTTTTCTCTTTCATCTTCGAGCTTATTAACAATCCCTCTTTCTACAGCACGGTTTGGTGGCATATAGCAAGCTAAATCACATGTATCAATAAGTGCACGAATCGATGCCGCCTCTTCTGAAACCTGCCCATTTTTTACGAGAGTTAGTAGATCTGAAGAAAGACTAGTAAACGTTTCTAATAAACGTTGATCAGACAGCTGTGATTGATTCTCTAAAACTATTTTTAGCTCTTTCCCTTGGATATATGGTACTTCAATAACAACAAAGCGATTTTTGAGTGCTTCATTTAAGGGAACTGTTCCCACATATCCCTCATTAATAGCCGCAATAACACCGAAATCTTCATCTGCACGGATCACTTCACCCGTAAATGGATTTGTAATCATTCTCCGGTAATCTAGCACACCATTTAATATCGGTAATGTTTCTGGCTTTGCCATATTTATTTCGTCTATATATAATAAATGGCCTTTTTTCATTGCCTTTACAACAGGACCTGAAACGAATTCAATGGATGTTTCACCATTTCGATTTTCAATTGTTTTGAAGCCTAAAAGAGCTTCAGCATCCATATCAACAGAACAGTTCACACTATGCATAGGTTGATTAAACAAAGATGATAATGTTTCTGCCAACTTTGTTTTCCCAGAACCAGTTGGACCCTTTAATAAGACATTTTTACCAAGAGCAAGAGCGATCATTGCATCTAGTAGAATCGATTCATCTGATGGAGTATAACCACTTTTTCCAATTAATAAAGCGTCTTCTTCATCTTTTGGTTTTAATGATCTGTTTTGAATTCTCTCTTTAATTTCTACCGGTAGTGGATAAGCTTGTAAATTATTCATTGTACGCCTTCTTTCATCTATATAAAGTTAAGTTGATACGGTTTTATATCAACCATGAGTATACTAAAAAGTATATTGAGATTCAAAGAAAAGAAATAATTAAAAGTCTTAACTCTTTTAATTAAAAACGAAAAGCTACCCTTTTAAAGAATGTAGGTAGCTTTTTCTTAGTTATATGCTTTTGTTGGTATTTAGTGATCCGCAGATAATTCTATCCCCTGCATTTCCGGATGGATCTGTTACATAATCATCTGGTTTTTCATGAATAATAAAGGAACTTCCATCTTTATCCAAAAGAGAGAACTGTTCTCCTTTTTTTAATGTTACAGAAGATGCAAGAAGCTCAATATCAATCTTCCCATCTGCACCAACTTCAATATTTGGTAGATCTCCCTCATGTTGTCCTTTAGGATTATCAAAGCCATGTTCATGATTTGAGAAGCTAAGGTGATTGCCAGCAGATGCGAAAGTTGGTTTTTCACAGATTCCTATTGAATGGATATGAAAAGCATGCTTGCCTGGTGGTAGATTTTGTCCAATTAACCGAATGGTTACACCTTCTGCTGTTTCGTTTAGAATGATATTTCCTACATTTTTTCCTTTTTGATTGATTAATTCTACTTTTTGCTGATTTAATTCAGGCTCAGAGGCTGTAATTGACTCCTTTTTAGTATGAGTGTTGTTATTAGTATTTCTTTCTGTTACTAAGACAATAAAAATGGATAAAGTCATAAGTGATATAAAAACGATAGATAATCCTTTCAACGTAAGCCCCTCCTAGATAATTGTGCTTATTAATCATTGTTGCCAGGTTCTAAAGAAATAAACGCTGAAGGTTTTCCTAAGTTAATAGAGCCAAAAAAAAAAAGAACCAGTTCGGTTCTTTTTTCATTAAAATCGCTTAGCTCCTAAGTAACGTTGTTTCCAATAAGAGTTATTTAAGCTGGATATACTTACACCTGAACTACTAGCGTGGATAAATTGATTATCCCCTAAATATATTCCCATATGTGATGGACCTTCTTTATATGTAGTAAAGAAAACAAAATCACCTCTAGAAGGTTCATTTATTGCTTTCATCATATCCCAATACCCTGCAGTGCTAAGGCGAGAAACGGAAGTAACCTTATTTAATACATAATAAATAAAACCGCTACAATCAAAACCACTAGGAGTATTACCTGCCCAACGATATGGTACTCCTAAAAGTGACTTTGCCTCTGTTAACATTGTTTCAACCTTATTGTTTTGATTTTGAGGTGCTGTTTTTTCAGTGCTATTGTCAATAGTAGCATCTCCAGACACCTTCAAAACTTGTCCAACAATAATCACATCTGACTTAATATTATTTAATACTTTTAGCTCGGCAATCGTTATGTTAAATTTATTGGCGATTTTCCATAAAGAATCACCAGAAGAAACAGTATATGTAGATGTATTTGGATTTGATATAACTTGCTGTTTTGTTGGTTCACTCTTTTTTTCTTCTTCTTGTTTGGTTTGATTAGTTTGTGTTGTTTCCTGTTTTATGAGTAGCTTTTGCCCAACATAAATAACATCACTATTCAAATTATTTGCTTTCTTCAATTCTGAAACTGTTGTATTATATGATCTGGCAATTACCCATAAGGAATCACCGCCCTTAACTATGTATGTTACATTACTAACAGTTTTTGAAACTGATTTGACTGGTTCTGGGGTAGTAGTTTCATTAGAAGATTTTGTCCCGGGAACCTGAAGTGTTTGTCCTATCCTAAGAACATCAGTTGTTAGCCCATTAGCTTTTTTTAGTTGATCCACTGTCGTATTATATTGGCGGGATAATCCCCATAGAGTGTCGTTACTCTTTACATTAATGCTTTCGGCTTCTGCCATAGTTACAAATAATGAGGAGCTAACTACAGCTGTTGCTGTTAACCCTAATATCTTATACTTCATCTTTAAAGGTACCTCCTAGGTCTTATAAATTGATAGATTAACAACAATAAATGACCAAATATTTCATTGAATAGTAGATTTACAGTAAAACAGGAAAAAAGAAACAAAACTTTTATTTTTATCATACAAAACATTACACGTATAGACAATCATTTCTTTTAAGAAGAAGAAGCTTAATTTATAGTTAGTAAATTATACAAATAAAAAAGGCCGTATTGATTCCCGGCCTACGACCTATTATTAAACTACTTTTTTATGATTATCTAGTAATCTCTTATTTGCCCCAATTTTAAAATACTGCACACCAAAAGTGAATACTGCCACTAATGAAATCAAACCAAATACAATTACCATATATTTTAGACCAATTGTATCAAGAAATAATCCAGTACCTAATAAAACTACTTGAAACATAATGCGATCAAACATGTTTCGAAACGAAAAGAAACGCCCGTGATATTCTTTATCAATTTTTGTTTGAAAGATAGTCGCTGCAATCGGGAAAAAGCAACCAACTGCAAAGCCAAAAATCCCAAAAGAAATAAGCGACATTATTTTCACATCACTAAAGAATAATGAAAGGTGAGCCAAAGATATAACAAAGGAGAAAATAAACATTAATGTAATTGGCTCTACAAGATGTGTTATTCGTTTGACAAAGAAAGCACCGATCATAAATGAAACACCTTCTGCAGTATAAAGAAGACCTTTAATCGCAGCATCTCCTTGTGTTTCACTTATATTAATTACCATTAAGTTAAAGCCGCCAAGAAACAAGACAGGAACAAATGTCAACACAAGTGCCATCATAGCAACCGGTGTACGTTTCAAAACTGGTATTATCTCAGTAAAACTCCCTGATTTAGTACCCTTTACTTTATTTGATTCGGGTTCTTCGAATGATAATAAGTATGTTGTAGCTAATATCACAATATAAGCAATCATTGATCCTATATAAAGAAAACTAATATCCATAACAACTAATAAAATTCCACCAAGAGCTGTCCCTGCGACACGTGAGATTGTTGATACATTCATATGAACCCCATTCATTTGAATGTAATCATTCTCTTCTACTATTAAAGGTATGACAGACTGTAACGCTGGAAAATAAAAGGCTGCGCTAATTTGAATGCTGATCATAAAACAAATCATTAAGATAATCGATTCGAACTCTAATGCTAAAAACATGAATAATACACTTAAAGTTCTTCCAAATCCTGCATAAATTAGAACTTTCTTTTTTGAGTAACTGTCAATCACTCTACCAGCAAGTGGTCCAACCATAACCCCTGCAAGTAATCCTATAAACAAAATCATTGATTTCATAAAATCTGAAGGAACATATTTCTGCATAAATTCTAAATTTCCGATAATTCCCAGCCATAAACCAAGACCAGCAACAAGTTCTCCAACCAACAAAATCCAAACATTTTTATTCTTCCACATCTTCTCAGCTTCTTCCAATAAAATTCACCTAATAATTAAACTATAACACCGATATTTTTATTTCGCTATACGAAATAAATACTTTATTGGAGATTCGAATCAGGAGTACTAATTGGATATAATGTTCCCTCAAGAGCAAATGACATTTTCCCTGTTTCTTCAGAAACAATTAATATTAAAGCATCTGTTATTTCAGATAACCCAATAGCTGCGCGATGCCTTGTCCCAACCTTTTCTTGGCCAAAGTCTTGTGAAGATAGGGGCAACACATTTGCAGCTGAGATCATATAGTCTCCTTTAATCAAAACAGCACCATCATGAAGGGGATTACCAGGATAAAAGATGCTTTCAATTAGTCTGTTTGATAAGGTTGCATTTAATTGTATTCCCTCTTGAATTAGATGATCTACATTTTGATGTCGCTCTACAACAATTAGTGCACCATGTCGTCGTTCAGATAGATTTTGAATTGCCTTAGCAATTTCTATGTACTGACTCGTAAATTCCGCAATATATGCCTTTAAATAGAAAAAAGACGCTGTTGATTGTATTTCATTAAATCGATCCCTTATTTGGGCGAGTTCACATAATAAACAATACTCCTTTTCTCCTATAGATAATTGCATTTTCTCGGCTTCTTCAATAATTTGTTCAAGTTGAAAAGAAATATGATTTTTAATAGAAGAAAACGTGTTGTTTTCATTTTGCATATGTAATCAAGCCTCCTTTTCTTTAGTCTTTTCATTGATAAAAAACTTATGTTGACTAAGTTCATGTGTATTTTTTCCAATTGAAAAACCATACTAATAATAGGAGGCGTTTACATGATTACTCATAAAATTTTACAGTATACATTTAGCATTCTTGGTGTTATTTCATTAGGATTTTTTTATTATCAGATGTTTAAAGGTGAATCAAGAAAATCTGATAATCAACCAAAGTAACATACCACGAATTTTTCATGATATAATTCTCAAGGTATTAAGTAGAAATGAGGATGTATAAATGAAAAATAACAGTTTAAAACGGGAAAAGCTTAATTATTTTTCGAGCATTTTATTTCCCATTCTTGTTACTCAGCTTGGACTTTATGCTATGAACTTTTTTGACACAACAATGTCAGGTAAAGTTCATCCAAACGACCTTGCCGGCGTTGCAATTGGTTCAAGCCTTTGGGTACCTGTTTACACAGGATTAAGTGGAATTTTACTTTCAATTACACCAATTGTTGCTCAGTTAGTAGGTGCAAAAAAGACAAAAGATGTACCATATATGGTTGTACAAGGAATATACGTTAGTATTGTGATTTCAATCATAGTTACTATACTTGGTGTTATTGTTTTAGATCCGATATTGCAAAATATGGGGTTAGATAAACCTGTTTCACATATTGCAAAATGGTACCTTATTTCGTTGTCACTTGGCATCTTACCTTTATTTATTTACGCTGTATTAAGATGTTTTATTGATGCACTAGGATATACAAGGGTAACTATGTTCGTTACGCTTTGTTCTTTACCAATTAACTTTGTATTTAATTACTTATTTATCTTTGGTAAACTAGGCTTCCCTAAACTAGGTGGAATTGGTGCAGGTATTGCATCAGCTATTACATATTGGTGTATCACAGCAATAGCAGTGATCATTGTTATGAGGCAATCCCCTTTTAAAAAATATGGTATTTTTAAAACGTTTTATTCTGTTTCGTTAAAAGCATGGATGGAAATTTTAGTAATTGGTGTTCCAATCGGTTTATCTATTTTCTTTGAAACAAGTATTTTTGCTGCTGTTACTCTTTTAATGAGTCAATATAATACAATTACTATCGCCTCACATCAAGCGGCAATAAATTTTGCCTCATTTCTTTATATGATACCGCTTAGTATTTCAATGGCCCTTACAATTGTTGTGGGACATGAGGTTGGGGCGAAACGTATTAGAGATGCTAAACAATATAGTTATTTAGGTATTAGCATGGCTATCTTTTTATCCATTTTGTCAGCTGCACTTATTTATTTCTTTAGACCTGAAGTTGCATCAATTTACACAGAAGATTCTGCTGTCTTAAAACTAACACAAGACTTTTTAATTTACGCAATTTTCTTCCAACTTTCTGATGCAATAGCAGCACCAATACAAGGAGTTCTTAGAGGTTATAAAGATGTGAATGTTACATTTATTATGGCTCTAATATCATATTGGGTCATTGGATTACCCGTAGGATATCTTTTAGCAACATATACCTCCCTTGACGCATTTGGCTACTGGATCGGCCTAATATCAGGTCTGGCAGCAGGTGCTGTAGGTCTTTCAGCAAGGTTATTTTTTATTCAACGTAGAAACGAAGCTTCTTTAAGCAATTCATAACAAGAAAAACCCTCAAAGTTCAACTTTGGGGGTTTTTCTCTTAATCATTCCACTTATACGTATAATAGACTTCATTTTCAAACCAATGCATAACTTCTGGATCTTTGTTAAGGAACTTTTCTTCCATTGCTTTTAACATACCTTCTGTTTGAGAACGGTGAGCTTTTAAAGCATTTAATTTAATATCTGCTACATCTGTAATGTTTATTTGTACATCAGGCTCCCCAATTACTTCGAAACGATTTTTCGTAATTGCCATACAATACGTTATTGGTCGTTTTTCAATAGGTTTACGGCGTAATGCCCGAATAACTCCTGCCCCACAAGCATCATGATCGGGATGAACACCATGACCCGGATAAAAGGTTACAATTAATGTTGGTTTAACTTCATCAATAATTGTCTCAAAAAGATCTGCTAACTGTTCATCATCTTCAAATTCAAGTGTTTTATCACGCAGCCCGAGCATTCGCAAATCTTGAATATCCATAGCGGCACAAGCATCCATTAATTCTTTTTTTCTTATTTCTGGCAATGTCTCACGGTTGGCAAATAGAGGGTTTCCCATATTCCTACCCATTTCACCTAACGTTCCACATGCATATGTAACAGGAATTCCTGCTTTTCTTTTCTGCGCGATTAACCCAGCTACTCCAAAGGCTTCATCATCAGGATGTGGTAAGATTACTAGAACATGTTCTCTCATTAAATACACTCCTTTTGCCGATCTTATTAATTATGAAACGGTTTTTCACTTATTTGAAATGATATGGCTAACTGTCCCTCTGAATTATGCCCCGCAGTTAACAATTGGTTATGATCGTTATACACCCAATCTGTTAAACCTTCAGCATAGATCCAGCCTTCATCTAATTTCAATCCAATTCGATATGGACCATTACCTGTAATTTTAGCATGCTGATATTTTACTTTTGCATTTCGAATAAACGCAACAACTGTCATACTTTTTTCATCTTTATGTGCCGAATAAGAGCCAGTAGTTGTTTCTAAATGAATATATACTGATTTGTTTAGAAATGTATCTAAATATGCTTGTACATCTTCTGGTACAATTCTTTTCATAAGTTTGCCCCCTAAGTAGGATTTTTTGTTAAGTCTTCCATCACTTTAAGATGTATTTCGATTAGACCTAGTTTTTGGTCTTGATTTAGTGAAGAAGAGATTATTCTTTTAACCGAAGAATGAAATTTTAGATGAATATTTTTACGAAGACGCGGATGAGTCATTTCATCTAGCAATTCTACTGTGATAGCATCCATCAGCGTCTCAGTTTCATTTCTTTCAATCGGCAATTTACGATTTGTCCATAACTGCCGGTATGCATGTAATAAAGCATTCGTTTCCAATATAAACCTCCACTCAAAGTTTACATCCCCAGTGATTTCCGATTTTTCAGCTTAAATTCTGCTTTTTTAAAGGATTTAGAATTTGATAACGTAAAGAACAGTAAAGCTGTCCAAATACATGAGAATGTCATCACTTCAATTTTTGTAAATGGTTCTTCATACAAGACAATACCTATAATTAAGGTAATTGTAGGAGCTATGTATTGTAAAACACCAACCATAAACAGCGGAATTCTCTGTGCTCCACTTGCAAAAAGTAGCAAAGGAACTGCTGTTGCAATACCAGCTCCAATTAAAAGTAAATTTGTTGTTACATGAAAAGATAGAAATTCAAGTTCTCCCTGAGTAGCAAGCATGATTAAATAAATTACCGCGATTGGAGTAACAGCCATTGTTTCAAAAGTAAGCCCGATTCCTGAGCTTAGTTTTGTTATTTTTTTGGTTAAACCGTACAATCCAAAACTTAACGCTAGTGTAACCGCAACAAATGGAATTTGCCCATAATGGAAGGTCATAATTAAAACACCAACTGCAGCAATTATGAAAGATAGTTTCTGCCATAAATTTAGCTTTTCTTTAAAAAACAGCATTCCAAGTAAAACACTTATTAACGGGTTTATATAATAACCTAAGCTTGCCTCAATTAAATGATCATTATTTACGGACCAAATATACACAAACCAATTGATACTAATTAACAATGATGAAACAACTAGTAAAACAATCAATCCGGGATTTTTAATCATTCTTTTACTTACATCTTTTACATTTTTCCATTCTTTCGTAAAAGTGAGCAACGCAATCATAAAAATGAATGACCAGAAGATTCTGTGTGCTAAAATTTCTTCAGGTGAAACATTGTTAATCATTTTCCAATATAGAGGTAATATCCCCCAGAGGATATAAGAAAAAGCTGTGTAAAAGAGCCCTTTCTTGTATGTATTTTCTTCTGTTGTATTCATTTCGTTTACCTCGATTCTTTTGCCTCTCTCAATCAATCTCCGATCTCAAAGTACACACTATTCCTTTTCCACCTAAGACTCATTATAAACTTGTTAGAAGCTGTCTCACAACATATTAGCTTTCTAACCTATTTCCCTTCCCCTGCATACTCTATAATATCAAATCAGGTGTAAAGGAAGTGAAGATATGTTTCCTTGGAATAATAAACAATTTCCATTTGACCAATCCGGTTTTATGAAGCATTTAAACAAGATGAACCCAAAAGACGTCGAATCCTATATCCAAAATGTTATGAAAAATGTTTTTAGTGGGGATTTTACACAAGGATTTCCTTTTCAAGGTAATATGACAGGTAACGATCCTTCAGGATTTCCTTTTCAAGGAGATTTTTCAAAAAGTGAGACGCAAGTGAAACCCCAGCCGGAAATCTTTGAAACAAATGATTTTGTTTATGTAAAGCTCCCCATGCCAAACAAAGATAACAAGAATTTAAAATTACAACATACAAATCATCAGCTTATTCTTATAAACTACCCTAAAGAAAATGAGCAATCAAAATACATGTTGCCAAGCCCTGTTAAGAGAAAAGGAACTCGAGCTCGATTTTTAGATGATTACCTTGAGATTCAATTTATTCGATTAGATGAAAGTAATATTTCTGAAATTGATATTTCATATTAATAAGAAAAAACTACCTACTTTAAGCAGGTAGTTTTTTCTCATTAATAGAAAGGATAACCGCCATAAGGAGTTCCATAACCATAACCGTATCCATATCCACCATAAGGATATCCATAGAATGGTGGTCTTGGTCTAAAGATCGCACTTCCAACTAACCCACCTAATAAACCTCCAACAAAAGGACCTCCCCAGAAAAATCTCCCACCCGGATAAGGTCTACGAAAATCATTACGCATCATATATGGTGCCATTTTTTTACCTCCTCTAAATTATACCTACACTACTTCATATTCATTCAGAGGGGTATTGGAGTGGGCTTACACCCACTTTATTAGGTAAATGACATATATTTTTTGGTTTTAGGTGTTCCGTAAATAATTGATGTCGAGTTGCTGCTTAATATGTTATTCCTCATACATCATCTTTTTTGTCATTCCACCATCTACAACAAGGTTAGTACCAGTTACAAAATCATTGTCTTCAGATGTTAAATAAAAACAAGCCTTTGCTATATCAGATGGTTTTCCGACTCTATTTGATAAATGTTGAGCATGATCTAATTCGCGAAGCGCTTGATAGTCTCCCGTTTCAATCCACCCTGGAGAAATAGCATTCACTTGAATATTATCTGAACTAAAAGAAGTCGCCAATGCATGTGTAAGGGCAACAATCCCGCCTTTTGTTGCAGCATATGCCTCAGAATTTGCTTCAGACATAAGTGCTCTTGTTGAAGCTATATTAACAATTTTTCCACCTTTGTTCATTTTCATCACTTTTGCAGCTTCTCTTGAAGCAAACATAACACTCCGTAAATTAGTATGAATCATCTTATCCCATTCTTCTACAGAAATGTCATATGGTGAAATCCATTTAGAAAGTCCAGCATTGTTAATTAAAATATTTACTGTAAGATATTTTGCTACTGCTTGCTCTATTAAATTTTCAAGATTAGCCACAATTGATACATCTGTTCTTATAAATGTGGCCTCCAATCCTTGTTCTTTACAAGTTTGTTCTAAATCCAAACCAGCTTGCTCGTCTATGTCTGCAATCACAACATTATACCCTTTCGCTGAATATTGCAGGACAAGTTCCTTGCCAATTCCGTTTGCACCACCAGTGACAATCACAGTTTTTTTCATCCCTAATTGTCCTCCTTTTGTTCAAAACAATGTTTATTGGCCCAGATTCCTATTTCATTAATCACTCCCTCTAGGTCTTTCCCTTTTTCCGTTAACTCGTATATCACTTTTACTGGAGTATCGTCGATAACAACTCTTTTTAAAAGACCTTCATTTTCCAGTTCCTTAAGTCGTTCAGATAACATCTTTTGACTAATACTAGGGATAATATCAGTTAAGTCTTTAAACCGTTTTGGTCCATCTAATAAAACATGAATGATAATGCCAATCCAACGTTTTCCCAAAACCCTAAATGCAGATTCCATTTTTGGACAAAGATTGATTTTCAAGTGATCACTCCTTGCTTCGTATCTCTTGACTCATTTTAACACTTCAATTAAGATATGTTTTATGAGTAAACACTTACTAAAAGTTAGTTTATTACTTTTAGTATAAAACATGCGATACATGAATTCAACTTAGGAGGGTTTCTCATGAATACAGATTACGTAGACGATGTAAAAACAGTTATTAATAATCGGGCATCAGTTCGTCACTATAACCCAAACAAGAAAATAACAAAAGAAGAACTAACAGAGATTTTAACATTAGCAACTAAAGCTCCATCAGCCTGGAACTTACAACATTGGCATTTCTCTGTTTTTCATTCAGATGAATCTAAACAAAAGCTATTACCAATTGCCTATAATCAAAACCAAATAGTAGAATCATCTGCTGTTGTTGCATTATTAGGTGATCTTGAAGCAAATCTTAACACAGATACAGTATATGATCCGCTCGTTGATGCTGGCTATATGACATCCGAAATTAAAGAAACACTAGCAGGACAAATTAACCGAGCATATGAAAATAAAGAATTTGCAAGAGATGCAGCATTTTCAAACGCATCCTTAGCAGCGATGCAACTTATACTTGCCGCTAAAGCTAAAGGATTTGACTCTTGTGCTATCGGTGGTTTTAACAAGGATCAATTCATTGAGGAATTTTCCATCTCTGAAAGATATGTTCCGATTATGTTAATCACGCTTGGACAGGCAGCTAAACCAGCTCATAAAAGCAATCGTTTAGATGTTGAGACTGTAACAACTTGGTTGTAACAAAAGACATAGGGTGTCCCGTTAAATCTGAGACACCCTTATATTCTTTCTATTTCAATTTTTCTGCAATTGATATTGTTCGTTTTGCCTGAAATTTAACGGCTTCTTCCACATCTTCTTTCATATTCCCATCTGAATCAACTGTTACACTAGTGCCATATGGATTCCCTCCAGCAGCAAATGTCACAGGATCTGCATATCCCGGAGCAGCTACAATTGCTCCCCAATGATACATTGTTGTATATAAACTTAAAATTGTCTGTTCCTGGCCGCCATGAAGGTTGTTTGCCGAACTCATCGCACTTACAACTTTATTAACAAGCTTTCCATTAAACCAAAGACCACCTGTTGTGTCGAGGAACTGCTTCATTTGAGCTGGTACATTCCCAAAACGTGTTGGCACGCTGAAGATAATCGCATCCGCCCACTCTAGATCATCGAGTTTTACTTCAGGTACATTTTTAGTTTCCTCTAAATGATTTTTCCACGCTTGATTCGATTCAATCGCTTCTTTTGGAGCAAGCTCAGGAACTTTTAGAACCTTTACTTCTGCTCCAGTTTCTTTTGCGCCTTGCTCTGCCCATTGTGCTAGCTTATAATTCGTACCTGTTGAACTGTAATAAATGATTGCTAGTTTAACGTTTGACATTCATCATCGCTCCTTTTTCTTTGGAATAATAACTTGAGGTATGTATAAAACAACCTTTAGTATATTTCGTTCTTACACATTCTTTACCACAATTTATAAATTATAATCATGTTTTTGATAAAATAAGAAAAGCAACGCTTCTTTAGGAGCGCTGCTTTCTTATCTTAAAGTTGTTCTTTTAATACAGAAATTGCTTTTTCAAGTTGAGTGTCGTTATCTTTTATTTTGTTTTGAATTAATTCAATTAATTTTATTGTTGTATCTTTTGTTATTTTCCCGTCAACAGTTAGGCCTTGGTCTTCTTGGAATTGTTTTACGACCTTTTCTGTGTTTTCATCAAAATAACCTTTTTCACTTATGTCGGTATAGCCAAGTGCTTTTAACATTTGTTGTGCTGCATTAACCTCAGCTGTTGAATCGCCTAATTTTAGTACATTATCCGGATTTATATAAGGGAGATTTGCATATGCCGGAAGTTCCGCTTTTACAGTTGGCTCAATTCCCTTTTCATGAATCCAAGATCCATCAGGTGTTAACCATTTTGCAGTTGTATATTTAACAGATGAAGAATCATCAAATGCTTTTGCTGTTTGTACAGTTCCCTTGCCAAACGTTTTTTCTCCAACTAAAGGAATTCCAGCAGACTGATGAAGAGCAGCCGCCATAATTTCTCCTGCACTTGCTGTCCCACCATCTATAATAACTGTTACTGGTAAATTAACTACTTTATCGTTTTCTGCTTTATATACTTCTTTTGCGCCTGTCCGATCTTCGACTTGTAAAATATTTTCACCTTTATCTACAAACAAATCAGACATTAAAAGAGCTTGGTCCATCAATCCGCCAGGGTTTTGACGCAAATCTAATACTAGACCCTTTACATTTTTGCTTTGTAGTTCTTTTAATGCATTAGAAAGTTCTTCACCTGTTGTTTCAGAGAACTTTGTAATTTGTATTTTACCAATATTGTCTTCTATTACCTCATAATAAACTGTTTCTAGAGGAATTGTGTCTCGTGTAATCGAAAATGTTAATTCACCAACACCAGCTCGTTGTACCAAGAGGTTAACTTTTGTTCCTTTTTCTCCTCTTATCTTCAAAACAGCCTCATTAACTGAAAGACCTTCAACTGATTCGTCATTTACTTTAAGAATGACATCTTTTGGTTTTAATCCAACTTCTTCTGCGGGAGATCCTTTTATTGGTGAAACGATCATAATGCTTCCATTGCTTTCTTGGATTTCAGCACCAATACCTTCAAACGATGATGAAATGTTTTCACTAAAGCTTTTTGCTTCTTCAACATCCATGTATACAGAGTATGGGTCCTCTAGTGAATCAACCATTCCTTTGATGGCACCTTCTACTAACTTATTGGTGTCAACATCTTTGTAATAATTTGATTGTAAAATATCGTATGTAGACCGCAATTTCGAAAAGGGATCATCTGGATTACTTGAAACACTTTCCCGAGGTTGTACAACATTATAGGTAATTCCTGCTGTAATGATTGCTGTCACGATAACTGAAATAAGTAATTTACTATTCTTCACTGCTTATCTGCACCACCTTTATGTATGTACTTATTATGTCTAAGGTACAAGAATACGTCAATTATTTTGAAGGAAAGAAGAGTTTCTATGTCGTAGGACCACTTTTTTCATGCTTCCCCTGCTAATATAGGCACTTCTTTTAGGCATTCCTTTATTCGCTTCATTCATTTACACAAAATTTACAATTTATTTACGTTTAAAAATTATTGTCAAGACTAATGCTTGTCATAACATATATTTTTAAATACATCTTTTTAAGCAACAAATTAAAGTTGCACAGTATAAACATGTCCTTCATAAAGTTCCTAAAAATCAGTACTTTTAAACATTTTTCTGTATTCGACAAAAACCACGATACTTTTTTATTAATTTATTGTAAAGTTTATTACACGGATGTAAATGCAAGGAGGTATTCATATGCAATTAGCAGACTACATCGGAAAAACAGATTTTGACTTAATTCATTTTTCAATATCATTAGCAAAGGAAATTGATTGTAAAATCAAAAATAAGGTGTTTTTTTATCAAAACCAAGTTTCTAGCTATATTAATGATAGAATCGATCATTTTATCCATACATTACATGTAAAAAGGGCACTTGGATATATTTATAGAATTGAAATTCTTAAAATGTTAAAACCAAAATTAGACGTACTGTTTGAAAAACATCACTTATTATCATGTGTCTAATCACCAGTCCATAAGTTTCTGAATACTATTAGGTAGAAACTATAGTGGGGGTTGGGTGTGTGAATTATTTACAAATGCTTTCTGTGTTAGGAGTTGGTGGCGCTCATCCTGGTGGCCTTTTATTAACAAAGTCTATATTCGAAAAAGAGCAATTTCCGATTACTTCTAAGATTCTTGATGCTGGCTGTGGTACAGGTCAAAGCTCAAGTTACCTATATCAGTTAGGATACGAAGTAAAAGGACTAGATAAAGATTCAGTTATGATTGAGCACGCAAAAAAAAGAAATGCCACTTTGGAAATAGATATTCCATATCTACATCAAGATTTATCAAACATAAAAGAACCAAATGAAAGTTATGATATCGTTATGTGTGAGTCTGTATTAAACTTCACACCACTTAGCGAAACACTTCCCGAAATAGAAAGAGTATTAAAACCAAATGGGATTGTTATAGCGATCGAAATGATTCGAAATGAATTACTTTCAAATGAGGAATTGGAGGAAATTTCTTCATTTTATGGCTTTCCGTCTATTTTTTCCATTGAAGAATGGAAAGATCAATTTGCTAATTATAATCTAATGACCTACAAGATACTCTCTGAAAAAGACTTTACCTTCCCTTCTCATGAAGAACCTACTACAGAATTTCACTTTAATGATCATATTCCGGAAAAAACCTTTAACATACTTTCAATGCATGAGCATATTACAGTAAAATATCAAGATAAACTTTCATACCGAATTTTCTTTGCACGTAAGAAATAAATGAATTTCTTATGGATATAAGTACAATCCCTCCTTGTTCTCAGGACATATCATATTGAGACAACTGATAAGGAGGGATTTTTTTGTCACAGCATTATTATAATTTATGTTGTCGTTATACTGGAAAAGTTGTGAGAATTAATGATAGAAATGGACGTGTACACGTGGGAAAAATCCACCGTGTTACACCGAATAGGGTTTTTATTCAACCTATGGTCCGTGGTAGAGGCGAATTTGGATATGGATTTTATGGCGGTGGCTGGGGCTTTGGCCCTGCTTATGGAATCGGTATTGGCTTTATTACCGGTATTGCTTTGGCTGGACTTTTATGGTGGTAAACCATCTAAAAAGGGGAGCTTATGCTCTCCTTTTTTAGTTGATTAAATTTTATTAGGGCAATCTAATAAATCCTTAACACCCTTATAGATTAATATGATATCAGAGATCTTCATTCGAACTAAGCCGCTTGATGAGGGTGCGACATAATCTATAACACCTTCAACCATACTCTTATCTTGTCTTCCCCAATCGGCCTTTTTACTTTGACTGTACTGAAGATACACACCTTTGCCGACAAAAAAGGCAATCTTTGGCTTATAAAATGATATCTTCTCCTTCAGAATTTCTCTTCCTTCTTGATATTCCTCTCGGGTAATTTCATCTGCTGCTCTTGTTGGTCTAGCCACAATATTTGTAAATCCATACCCCATCTTAAGTAAGGAACTATCTTCTTCAGGGAGGTATAATCGATCTGTTAATCCAGCTTCATGAAGAATTTTCCAAAAACGATTATTTTTATTTGCATAATTATGACCAACTTCACCAGAAACTAAGCTAGGGTTATAGCCTATAAAAAGAATATCTAACCCTTTAGAGAGTTTATCTAAGTCTTTTTCCATATACTCACCAACTATATTTTTCTTACCTTTTTAAAGTACTCCTCTAATGTTAATTTATTTTCATAGATATATGTTGCCTTTTCTTTTCCAACATATCGAATATGCCATGGTTCATATTGATATTCAGTAACCACTTCTTTGTTTTGCGGATATCGGATAATAAACCCAGCTCGATGTGCATTGTCACGCAACCACTTTCCTTCTTTTGTTTCACCAAAATCTTGAGTGATCTGTAAGTCTACACTTCTGCTTGTAATATCCATTGCTAAACCTGTTTGATGTTCACTTTTTCCAGGTAAAGCAACAGCTTCTAAAGCATGCTCTTCGCCACTTTGCTCTTTTTCCACATTAAAAATTCCTTGTTGCCTTGAGTAAGAGCGATAACCAGATACTGCGAATAATTCAATTTGTTCCTCTTTGGCATACTCAAAAAGTTCCTCCAAAGCATCTGCTGCCACTTTACGTAAATATTTTTTAGGTACATCTTCATCACCAAACGAAAATTCAACATTAGGTACTGTCAAATCATTTGGTTCGTAACCAGCAGGAAGACCATAAGTTTTATTTACTAAAGCAAGAATATTGTCAGGGTTTTCTATTTCGATGTTACCATCTACTTGTTTGACTTCATTAAAGAATTTAGACTCTAATAAAAGTTCATTTGTTTGTACAGTATTACCTTTTATATAATTGCCAATTTGTTCTCCACTAAAGGATAATCCACCTGAAATAACGGAACAGGCTGTTAGCATAAAAAGAAAAAGAAATGTAAGAGTTAGTTTTAGATAAAACATTTGATCACCCTATCTAATCATTCAATAATAGGCGATTCATCACGTTTTTCTTTATGATGTGATAAAAAGCACTTAATCACATCATTTCCGCATCTCTTATTCCTTAAAACATATAAATTTTTTTATTATCGACAAAAAAACCAAGACTTTTTACTTTATAGGAAAATAGGTAATAATTGAATCAATTTCATAAGGTATCATTTGTTACCAAAAAACGTATGAATTTCACATTTATTAATGTTTTTATCCGTGTATTGATTATTAACATGTTCAAGGTGAGAAAAATGTCCGTTTTTTGATTTAAGAGTCATAATTATGAAATTAACTCAATTAAAATAAATATAAAAACCGCATAAAATCTAAATGCGGTTCCTATTACTAAGTATTACATTTCTTTTTTTATTGCAGCATCTAAAGCAACAACAATCATATCATTAAAGGTAGTTTGACGTTCCTCAGCAGTTGTTTCTTCTCCAGTTAAGATATGGTCGCTAACTGTTAGAACTGATAATGCTTTACGACCAAATTTTGCTGCTAATGTATACAATGCTGCAGACTCCATTTCAATTGCAAGTATGCCATATCTAGCCCATTTCTCAAGTTCAGCGTTATCATTATAAAACATATCAGCTGTAAAGATGTTTCCAACTTTAAGATTAAGTCCTTTTTCAAGACCAGTATCATACGCTTTTTTAAGTAGCTCAAAATTAGCAGTCGGCGCATAATCAACTCCACCAAACGTTAAGCGATTCATTTGTGAATCTGTTGAAGCACTCATTGCTAAAATAACATCTCTTACCTTAACATCCTTTTGAATGGCACCGCATGTACCTACTCTAATAAGGTTTTGAACGCCATAACTGTTCATAAGTTCATTTATGTATATTGAAATAGATGGGACTCCCATCCCTGTACCTTGTACTGAAATACGCTCACCTTTATATGTACCAGTAAAACCAAGCATCCCCCTAACTTCATTATAACAAGATACATCTTCTAAAAATGTTTCTGCTATATACTTAGCACGTAGTGGATCACCTGGTAAGAGGACCGTTTCTGCTATTTCATTTTCTTTTGCTCCAATATGTACACTCATTTATAAAACCTCCAATTCTAATAGTACAAAGAGTAAATTTACTATACCATATTACATGAAATTTTTAAAAAATTATAGGAAACATTAATTAACATTAATCTTCCTTCAACCTTTCATGCAAAACAAATTTTGTCAGCTTTATCGTGAGCCGATATGGACATGATATAAAAGTAAACAGTTTAGGGAGGTAATTTCGCATGAAAAAGAAACTCGAACAAGCCGTACAACATGCAAATGAAACAAACCCAGGTTCCCGAAATGGAACTCAGCCTCATGAATCCAAGAACGCTAAAAAGAAAAAAACACATGCGACAAATAGATCTAATGAGATTTAAGGAGGTGGGTTATCATGGGTAAAAAGCATCGAAACAGAAATACACCTAAGAAAAATAATCACATTCCCCCTGAAGTGATTGCAGCTGAGGAAACAGCTCATTCAAAAGAACATACTTCAGATAAACGTAAAAATGGTCCTGGTCATCATATTTAATATTAAAAAGCTGACAGAATTAAGTTTCTGTCAGCTTTTATCTCACATGTATTCGGTTGATAATCTGCCATCCTTGTGGATAAAGCTTGTAATAAGTTTGCCCCTTTTTTCCCTCATCAATTAAAACAATATCACCTGTGCTTAAATACCTTGCATCATAATCTGTAGGCATGCGATCCGCCACATTAAAAGTTTGAAATACTTTTTCTAAAACATCCTTGTGGTTATTTCCTTCAAGAATAAGCCGATAAACATCTTTGTACCCTTTTTTCTCTCCAAAACTTGGAGTTTGGAAAATGGTAATATCAAAAGATAAAGTACGTTTTCTTACTAACAAGGAATAGACCATATTTCTCCCCCTCTACGAATCCATTTCATACTATTATAATTAGCTATTAAGAGGGGAATTCCTTTATCTAATACCTTCTATTTTTGTCGATAAATTGATGGATTTTAGCAAATATTGTAGACAAAATAACCAACCAAATAAAACCTACACTCCAACCTGCTAATACGTCTGTTAGATAATGAACACCTAAATACATTCTACTAACACCGATTAAAAATACTAGTACAGCTGTCATAACAGCTGCTGTCATTCTTTTTTTATGTTCTTTTATTATGTAAAATACCAATAAAAAGCAAATAAATCCATAAATGGCTGCTGAATTCATAGCATGTCCACTAGGGAAGCTATAATGAGATGCTTCATAAACGGCGTCAAACGATGGTCGTTCCCGCGAGAATACCTCTTTTAATTGATAATTAAGCTGCCTAACACTGTAAAGCGTCACAAATAAAAAAATGACTCCAACTATTTTTCGCTTAAATAAAAAATATAGTCCAATAACAAGACATAGTGGTAAATAAAACTTTAATGATCCCAGTTCGGTAATGACCAAAAATACGTCTGTTAAGAATGGTAAGCGTAATTTCTCAAAAAAAAGAGTAACACTTACATCTACGTTGTAAAAAAAATCAGTTGAATAAACAGATGCACAGGTTACAAAAATAAAACATGCAGCAATTACAAACCAGTTCACACCACTTACCTCCAAATCCTTTTACTTCTTTAAAGGGAAACATTCTATCAAGTAAAAAAGACCGACTATGAACGTATCGGTCTTTTTCTATAATTATAATCTATTATAAAAAATAGATGATTATACCTTTTTATGCTTTGATTGTTCGCGGTGACCGGGTGCTGGCTTCTGTTTATAAGCATATTCCTCTGCTGTTTCTGTATCTCTATGAGCCATTATGGCCTTTTGTTCAGGACTATTATGATGTTTTTTAGACAAGACGCTCACCTCACTCAGTAAAGTTAATTCAGAGTTAGTTTCTCTTTCTTCATTAAAAACATTCACATGTTAATTAGGGGACTCCTATAACCATAGGTCAACTCCCCTCATAAAGAGGGGAAATTTTATTGACCATCGGCACCATTTAAGGTTACTCTTCGAATATGATCATCTTCAAAGCCATTTTCTCTAAGTTTCTTCGCCTTATCATCCACAAGCTTCTTTTGATCTACCTCTGATGATGGTGTGTTTTTCTTCTTAGACATGTTGTACCTCCAAAAAAGAATGTGTCACAATCTTTAGTTTAGCTAAAATGGAGATTTTCATTCAGGCACCTAGCCCTTCCCGGAATTTGTAAAGAATGGTGACCTTATATTCATTCATCAGCTTTGACTTGACCTGTATAGATCAAGATTGCATTTTTTAAGAATTCAGCAGTTCCTTTATTTTCTTTATCGTAGTATGCTGTAAAACGTTCATCTTCAACATACATTTGTGCTAGTCCTGCATGGGCTTCCTTTGTATAATGATCCCAATAAAAACTTAACCATTGGCGATGTAAATCTGCTGCTTTTTGAGCAATCTCACTTCCTGGGTCTCCTGTTTTAAATGCCTCATTAATACTGCTTAAAACTTCAGCACCTAATTGTTCAACTTGATAATATTGGTTTTGAGTCATGTTTTTTAATTTATTGTTTGATTTGTCAACTGTTGCATCACCATATTTTAATCTAATTTCCTCTCCGTATTTTTGTTCATTTTCTTCAATTAATTGATCTTTAAAGCCCTCAAACTTTTCTTTGTCAGTCATTTTCATTCTCCCTTCCTCTGTAGCAATTGTCTTTCTTACATTTTCAATTAGAACATTCAGTTGTGCTCGTTTAGATAAAAGATTTTCTAAATGTTCTTCAAGGGCCGCTGTTTGATCAAATGATGGAGAAGATAAGATTTGCTTAATACAATCTAACTCAACCCCAAGTTCACGATAAAACATGATTTGCTGTAGTATATTAACTTCAGCAGGTCCATATATACGATAGCCTGATGAGTTGATTCTTGCCGGCTTAAGAATTCCAATCTCATCATAGTATCGTAATGTTCTTGTACTCACTCCAGCTAATGTTGCTAGCTTTTTTACTGTATATTCCATCTTTAGCCCCCCCTTATAAAAATCATAAAGCCTTACGTTACGTTAATGTAAATAACTTATTTCAAAAGAAATTATAGGTAAAAAGGCTCAAAAAAATTACCGACACTAAATTATGGTATTATTTGTAAATTACATGTAGATAATAAAGCTCAGTATGATTTAAGGAGTAATTATATGCACTTCCTAATTTTATCCTTTGTTATATATCTAGCTATTAAAAAAGCTAAGTGGAATGAATGGGAGCAATATTATCCAACAATGCTTTATATGTCATTAGCTAGCTTTTTATATGAATATATATCGCATACTCATTACCATCTTTGGGAGTTAGAAACTGGTCCTTTTATTTCACATATGAATGTTCATTTTTTACATAATTTAATTATTAACCCTCTAATAGCTTTTATCTTTTTATCAAATTATCCTACTATTCCCTTTAAGAAATTTCTTTATATTTTACGTTGGGTACTAATTTTTTTTATTGGAGAATGGTTTGGAAGGATGACAGAAATTCTAACCTATCATCATGGGTGGAACTTAGCATGGTCATTTCTTTTTATCATAATTATGTTTCCAATGATTAGATTTCATTATATTTATCCTATTAGAGCGTTGTTTTTATCGGTCTTTTTTGTGATCTTCTTTTTAGAAATATTTCACTATATTTAATGCATTTCATAGCAATCCAAATAAAAAACCTTCGTAGAATAGAAACGAAGGTTTAGTATAAGAATTATTCACTTAAGTCCACATTATGAAAGACTTGTTTTACGTCTTCTAAATCTTCTAACGCGTCAATCATTTTTTCGAATTGAGCTTTTGCATCATCTGATAATGTTACATCACTTTGCGCAAGCATCGTTAGTTCAGCGACAGTAAATTCCGTTACACCAACACTTTTAAATGCTTCTTGTACAGCATGAAATTGATCCGGTTCTGCATAAACGATAACAGAATCATCTTCTTCTAAAATATCTCTTGCATCAACGTCTGCTTCCATTAAAAGTTCTAACACCTCATCAGCTGTTTTTCCTTCAACCCCAATAACAGCTGTTGCATCAAACATATAAGCTACAGACCCACTAACGCCCATATTTCCACCGTTTTTTCCGAATGCAGCACGAACATCTGAAGCTGTACGATTCACGTTATTTGTAAGAGCATCAACGATGACCATAGAACCATTTGGTCCAAATCCTTCATATCGAAGCTCATCATAGCTTTCTTCTGTTCCACCCTTTGCTTTTTCAATTGCTCGATCAATAATTGTTTTTGGAACACTATATGTTTTTGCACGCTCAAGAACAACCTTTAATGCTTGGTTAGCTTCTGGATCTGGCTCACCTTGCTTTGCTACAACATATATTTCTCGACCAAATTTCGCATAAATACGACTAGTATTTGCATCCTTAGAAGCTTTTTTTTCCTTAATATTATTCCATTTACGACCCATTAAAAACACTCACTTTCAACGTTAAATCTACTACTAAAAACTTATATATTGTAATCCTTTAAACATAATCACTAAACTCTATTATACCTTATTTACTCATTATGTTAAAAGATATTAAATGTTGAAAAAGGAAAGTAAAAAAACTAATTAGTATGACAAAAAGACAGAAAAGCAATAAAGCCTTCCTGCCCTAGAAATTACTCTGAAACTTCCTCTGTATCATAAACAATCCAATCAGATCCATTTACTTGATTAGAAAAATGAATGATTTTATCCTTAACTCTTTCATATTCCGCCCCACTTAATAAGGTTGGTTGATAATCATTATGAGTTGAAACCGATGAAATCGAAAACGGAATGACATTAATTTCTTTTTTATCAGTAAGTTTTCCATTTTTTATATGAAACGTTTGCTGAAAAACAAACGTATCTTTGTCTGAAGGGTTTTTATTTCCTCCAAACATAAAGTTCCCAAGACTATAGACAATAAACTTTCCGTTATACTCTTCAATTCCTTGTAAAACATGTGGATGATGACCTAATATTAAGTCTGCTCCAGCATCCACACTAAATCTTGCAAGTGATTTTTGATCCTCATTTGGAACATATTGTTTCTCATCTCCCCAATGAAAGTGGATCAACACGATTTGAGCTCCTTGCTCTCTTAGAGACTGTATATCTTTTTCGATTGTTGTACGGATTTCTTCGGTATCTTCCCATCCTTCGTAACCAAGTGCACCAATTTCAACTTCATTAATGGTTGTTATATATTGATTTTCATAACCAAAATACCCAACCTCTTTCTCTTTTAAAGCTTCAATTGTATCTTCATATCCTTTTTGCTTATAATCAAAGATATGATTATTTGCTAAATTGACTGCCTCAATTCCACCCAGTTTTAGAATTTGGGCATATTCAGGATCTCCTTTAAAACGAAATGTTTTCTCAGCTTTTTCTGTTGCATTTGTTAAGGTTGTTTCTAAATTAACAGTAGTAAAGTCATCTTCTTTAAAAACATCATTAAGTCCCTCTAAAAAGTAAGACAGACCATTTGTAGAAGCTGTTTGAACAAATGAACCGTTATAATCAAAGTTTTCATCCATACCTAGAGTAAAATCACCAGCAGCACTAATTTTTATTGATGCATCTACATCACTTGGCACTTCCACTAGTTGTTTTTCAGATATAACACTCTCTTTTCCATCATGCTCTGAGGTCGTTACAACTGCTGATTTTTCTGATTTTAGGAGTGAATAAGCAGAACTAACTATTAAAATAAAAATAATCCCAAAAAGAATCCTTCTATAAACCTTTTTTAGTCTTCTACGTTTCCTGCGATTTGTTACCCTTGATAGAGATGCATGTTTCTCGTCCATTTCTTTTTCCCCTTTTTACAAAAGTGCTCTATGTAGCATACTTTAAAACCTAAAACTTCAACATATAAATGCAACTATAAGTTAGAGCTTAAATAAGAATAGTTTAATATACATATAACGATATTTTCTACCTAATTGTTACATTTTTTTAAAACAAATTACCTACACTATTATTCTATCGTAAATCTTTATGTTTTATTAGTACAAAAAAAGTTGATTAGTATGAATGAATTATATTTAACTGATTAAATTAATCATGTATAATGGGTTTGAGTCAAATTTCCTAGGAAAAAATAACTATTAACCGTGGAGGAATTTTTGTGAGTATATACAATTTTACAGCAAAAGCAATGAATGGAATGGAAAGATCTCTTGAAGAGTATAAAGGAAAAGTATTATTAATTGTTAATACTGCAGGTAGATGCGGATTTACATATCAATATGAAGACTTACAGAAGCTATACAATCGCTATAAAGAAAAAGATTTTGTCATTTTAGGGTTTCCTTGTAATCAATTTGATAACCAAGAACCTGATTCAAATGATACCATTCAAGCGAACTGCCTATTAAACTATGGGGTTAGTTTTCCATTATTCCAAAAAACAAATGTAAGAGATGAAAACATTCACCCATTATTCGATTATCTATCACAAAGTAAACCTTTTGAGGGATTTAATCCTTTCCATCCTGTTGCAAAAATACTAATTCCGTTACTAAATGAAAAACACCCAGAATATTTAACAGATAATTACTCAATTAAATGGAACTTCACAAAATTCTTAATTGATCAGGACGGTAACGTTGTAAAACGTTTTGAATGTACAACAGATCCTATTGACATGGAGCAGGATATAGAAACATTATTAAATAATGTAACAGCTTAAATACATGCCAAAAACTATTGGAACACTATTCTGTTCCAATAGTTTTTCTTTTCTAACTATGATTTTCTAGAATTTCCTTAAAAATGCTTTTAACTTGATTTAGTTCATTTTCTTCTATTGTAAATTTAATAATAGATTCATCTAAATCAAGTGCTTCTGAAAAAAGACCAGCAAGCCCTCTTGCACGGCGGTCGACTTCTACTACAACTTCTATTTTTTGATCATCAATTAAGAAAAACATAACTTCCACTTCATCGAATTTTCCATAATACGTACCCGATGTTGGAATAAATTCAAATTCTTGTACAAACGGTAATCTTTTTCTTAATTTAAATGAAGCCTCTTCGTTTTTGACCTTTCTTAAGGAAAAGCCTAATTCTTTCAAAACATTTAAAATGTGATCCATCATTTTATTAGGTAAAATTGTCACAACATCTCGATCTTGTGGATCAACAGCACCTTTTATGTCCACACCTGTTTGAATCCATACTTGTGATGAACCTACACTAACCGGTGTGTCTAATGGCATTTCAATTTGGAAAGGGAATGTTTTAGTTTCTCCAGGCATAATGACAAACGGTTCATTTAACTTAATGGTTGCGATCACAGCATGCTTATTGATTACGCGATCATCTTGTTCTTTTTCATAATTAGTGTTGACTGTTAAATAGATCTCATCTACCGCTTGTTCTACATTTCCACCTTGTACATCAATAACTCCTTCTACTTTTTCACCAATCGTGATGGATGATTTAGAAAGTTTAGCATCAACCTTTGCAGAACCAACTCCAACACTTGCCAGGATTTTATTAAAAAATGACATTCTGTTTCCTCCTCATTTTATAACCCTTTAATATCCTTCATAATTTGATTGACCTCAGCATATGGTTCATCTAATTGAAGCATTTTACGCAGTATTCTTTTTGAATGGTCTGTAATATCCAACTCTTCTTCCCATGACCTTTTTTCCCTAGTTTTTGGTTGAAATGAGGAATAAAGCAAAAATAAAAGAAAATGACCTAATGCATAAAAATCACTTTTAAATGAAACTTCTCGAAACAACTTTTTCTCTAAAGAATCAAATTGTTCAGAAGTATCATCCTTTATGAATCTAGCCAGACCAAAATCAATAATGTACTTTTCTGCTCCGTTTTTTAAAATATTAGGAATACGTAAATCGCGGTGAACCCATCCAATATCATGAAACAATTTTACTAATTCAAGTACGTCATAAAGCTCCTTCAATGCTTCTTCTTCTGAAAAAGTCATATTTTCTAAAAAAATAAGTTCTTCATATGTTTTACCTTGTTTATATTCCATCACAATAAAGTGTTTTTGATTTTCTATAAATTCATCATAAAAAGCTGGAATAGAAGAATCGTTTAAAGTTCTTAAAATAGTGACTTCATGTTTAAAAGATTCTTCTCCAGACTTTTCAAGCATTTTATATTTCCGTAATTGCTTTAGCACTTTATGCTGATTTTCTTCATCTTTCACTAAATATGTGAACCCATAGCTACCTTTACCTAAAAGCTTCTTAATGACATATTTCTCATTTACAGTTTGATGAGCTTTTAATGGTTGCTCTGTTAGTTCAATCCACTTTTTGGTGAACTTATTCATTAACTACTATATGAACTAAAAAACCCACTTGATTTATGCTTTCTTTTGTAGTGTTGATGTCCATATTTTGACGGGTGATAATGATGAGATTTTCTTCTTTTAAAATCACTCGAACTGTAACTTCTTCGATATGAATGTGAATGTTTACTTGAAGATAATAAAGATTTAAGGATTTTCTTTAACATATTAAATCCCTCTTTCTAAAAATTTTATTTTTTTTATTATATCTCATTAGTATATACGACAAGAAAGAACAAAGGTTTCAAAAATTTCATACAAATAAAATAGGAATTTAACTACAACTACTGTAATAAACAGCCTACTTTAAAGGACGGTTTAATTATGATTGACGAATTTAGAAATAAAAAAGCAAACGACCAGTTTCTTGAGCAGCAACTAAAGAACATATTGAAAAAATCTCCTCCTTTTGTTATTACACAAAAAGAAAGAGAAATAATCAACACTATTTCTAATGAAACAAAAATTCACAATAAAAATAATCTTACTAGAACAAATGCGTATTTAACATTTTATCATCAACATCCAGAGATTCATTGGGCTTTTCTTGCGCATATGGTTTCACGCAATGGTGGATACAATATGACTGATTTGAAAAGTCCTTTACTTGAATCTTTTGTTGAAAGCAAGCAACAAACCATTCTGTTTCATTTTTTAGAAAGAGCTAATGCTCTGATTTTTCATGATGCTTATCCACAGCTATTACTTTATAAAAAAAGCAAAGAAGATTCTACTGATTACTTCGATTTATTACCTTATTTTCATGTTTCTAAATTCATGATCCCAATTTGGAAATTCTTCTTTACTTCACAACAATCTTCACTGCTAACATATGCATTAATAACCAATGAACAGCATTATGTTGAAAAACACTTAATGACACTTCCTTTCACAAAAAAAACTGTTCTACATTCATTTACGTATTTGCTTCAGGAAAAATTAGGATTCACACATGTGCTTTTTCCTTTTAAACGCTATCGCTTTTTAAATAAGCATTCATTAGCAGGTTTAGAAGTTCATGACTTTTCTTCTGTTAAGACTAGAATAGATACTGGTAAGAAACTATACAGCATCCTTTTTTCAAAAAATTGGCTTACTTCATTTTCTCAATTTGCTACTAAATATGAACACACAGCTTCACGTCATGATTATTGGCCTCATATTTTCACCAATAACAAAATGAATGCTAATAAAATTTACAGCCCACCACTAAGTAAGGCTTGGGAGGATGTTCCACACATATTCCAAAAATACCAGGATTGGTATTTTGACTTTTCACAAATAAGACATTTTCATACCCCATTTAATATTGAATTTCAGGTTATCTCAAAAAATGTGAAACATGATTTAAAACTTATTAAGGCATTGTCAACTATGAAAGATCTATTAACATAATAAAAAAGGCTGACATACATTCATGTCAGCCTCCCTAGTATTCTTCCTATTCATTCTCTTCATAGTCTAAATCTTCATCGATAATGCATTTGTTAAGAAGGTAATCGAATGTTATATCTGCAAGTTCTCCAAGTTCTTCTTCACCTGGAACATACCCTCTTTTTGTGAGCTCATTGTAAAAGAACTCAGCAATCTCCTCAGTATCAATAATTACTTCTATTTCCTTCACAATATCGCCCCCCTTCTATTTTTTATGTCCATTTGAAGGGACATATGCAAATCAATGAATAATTTTTTTATAGGACTTTATAAAATGAACAGGAATAAATAAAGAGTGACAACATATAGATAGTTTTAAGTGGACAAGCTAAAAAAGGGGCGGAAATCAATATGTTAAAAGACATTCAATATCCTTCAGTTTATAGTGAAAAGAAACAACAAAATTCTAAACAACGTGTACTAGATTTTATTGATGGCAACGGCTTTGATTCTCTTTTAGAGATTTCATTAAAAGCACTATTTTATGGAATGGTCTTTTTCTGTGTTCCTTACCTTATTTATCTCATTATCTCTTTGGCCTTATAAACTAGTCTTTATATCTATATAAGCTCTTTAAAATTAAGTTCATCATATCCTTGTATTCTTCATCGTGAAACATTTTAAATAAGGTTTCATAATCGTTATAGATATCAAGCATTTCATCTATTAATTTTTTATAATTTTCTTCTTCAACAGGTTGTTTTGTTGACTCAAGACCAATGTAACTATGAATCATAGAAGCATAATATCGACTTTCGTCTGAAATTGTATTATGCAAATGAAGCTGCTGCATAAAAGACTCAGCCTCTTGATTGCTGATCATTAGGCTCATTTCATCCTCAGTAGCTTCTAACCATTCTCCATCGGACATACGGTTTAATTCATACGTTAGTTCTTCCCACCCGTCCTCCGCATATCTCCACACTTCTGTTCTCACACCTACAATGCGAAATAAAGAGCTTCCGTATCCTTTAACTAAAACAATATCACCTATTTGATAGTGAACATCAATGTTTATTTTTTCTGTCTCAATAAGAGATCCTTCATAATCAGAAAATAATTGAAGGGCATTTTCATAATACAAAATATCACCATAATTCACTTCGTACGCATATTGATGATCAACAAAATGGAGCTTAGTTATGGTACCCACGGTTCCATACATAATAATCACGACAATATCCCCTATTTTAAATTTTGGTCTGTTTTTATTTTTCATTTCCATCTCTCCTTTGTCGTGATTGTAAGGATAAGATAGTATATGCTGAAACTTAAAATTCGTCATGGATAGTTTTTTACAAGGAAAACCAAAAGGACAAAGATGAGCGTTTGTTCATCTTTGTCCTTTTAGTTATATTCTTCTTAAAATTTCATTCTGATAACGATCCCAGGCATCGTCGAAAACTGACATACTTTGTAAATAATGACCGTTCATCTCCAAATAAGAACTCAGCTCATCATAACGATCAGTTGTCTTCGGAAAAGCATGATCAAGATATGCATCATTGGCAAATTTAGATAAATCATCCTTTGGTTTTGGATGACGATATTTCATTAAATAATGATAAAAAGACTTCATCCGTTATTCCCCCGTTGTTTTTGCTTATTAAAGACTAGGATAATACAACTGAAGAACTTTAATCAAGCCTCGATTATATTTTCTCCCTTAATTAATGTTATTTCTTAAATAAAACAAGTAAAACCACAGGAGATTTACTGTGGTTTAGTTTCGGTTCATTTTAAACACTCATTTCTTCATACTGAAAATCTATCTCAAATCCAAGATCCTTAAGCATTTTATGATCTGCAGTGCTTTCTTGCCCCGCTGTTGTCAAATAATCTCCTACAAATATGGAATTTGCTGCATATAAGCCAAGTGGTTGTAGAGACCTTAAATTCACTTCACGGCCCCCAGAAATTCTAATTTCTTTTGTTGGGTTTATGTAACGAAATAAAGCTAGTACTTTCAAACAATATCTAGGATTTAAATCATTTGTCCCTTCAAGAGGTGTGCCATCTATTGCATGTAAAAAGTTTACCGGGATTGAATCTGCATCTAATTCTCTTAAACTATATGCCATATTCAACACATCATCTAATGTTTCACGCATTCCAACAATAACACCTGAACAAGGTGAAATACCACTTCGCTTTACCAACTCAACTGTATTCGTACGATCTTCGTATGTATGCGAAGTCGTGATAGAAGAATGATGTTCTTTCGATGTATTTATATTATGATTATAACGATCTACTCCAGCTTCTTTTAAACGCCTTGCCTGATCTGGTTTTAGGATACCTAGGCATGCACAAATTTTCAATCCATATTTGTCCTTTATTTCACCAACAGCAGTTGTTACTTGATCAACTTCCTTATCACTTGGCCCCCGGCCACTTGCAACAATACAATATGTACCCACTTTTAAGTTATGAGCTTGCTCTGCACCTTTTAAAATAGATTCTTTATCTAGCATTCTATATTTCTCTATTGGTGCCTTTGAAACAACTGATTGTGAACAATAACCACAATTCTCAGGGCATAATCCTGATTTAGTATTGATAATCATATTAAGTTTCACTTTTTTTCCATAATAATGTTTTCTAATCTTAAATGCACCATTTAATAGTAATAATAAGTCATCATCATCACACGTTAAAATTGATTTCGCTTCTACCCTGGTTAAAGCTCTTCCATTTATCACATCGTCCGCCAATAATCCCCAATTCATTTTCCCATTCCCCCTTAGGTTACTTATAATAATGGTAATGAATGGGTATTGTTATGTCAACCATTTTATCGTTATAGTTAACATAAAAAGCATAATATTTTCCTAATATAGGTGCACACTTAATGCTATATTATGAACTAACTTATATCGGCTCAAAAAAAGAGCTCACATCGGAGCTCCTTTTCAAAAAAATTAGTGAATGTAAGCCGCACCAACGATAATTAATAAAATGAACAACACAACAATTAATACGAAGCTATTTCCATAACCATATCCACCTGTGCTTGGGTATCCATAATCATAATAGCAATGCATATTGTTTCACTCCTCGTATCGAATTTAGATTTCCCTTTACTTTATGTCATGGGTGGGTTGTATCGTATGTGCATTCGCCTATTTGTAGGTAAAAAACTAATTTTTAAAAGAATTGCAAAAACCGGGCTACATCCATAGCCCGGTTTCCTTTCTTTAACGTTCAAAAAATTCGATCCATTCTTTTTCTGGACCTCTAAAGAAAATATACTTTGCTCCATTTGGCAACTCTGTGATCTCTTCAAAGATCCATTCTACGTTTGCCGCACGTAATCTATCTCTTTCTTTCTCAATATTATCAACTTGAAAAGCAATATGATGAACCTTTCCTTCATCAGGTAAATTAGGATTATATCCTTCTATAAGTTCAACAATAATATTGCCTCCCACACCTAAAAATGCTAGCTTCATTTTTCCATCTGTATGTAAAAATTGATCGAGCAATTCAAGACCAACTACATCTTTGTAAAATGTAATGCTTTTTTCAATATTTTCCACTTGTATTCCAACATGCTCAAAGCCTAATACTGACATCTGTTCTACTCCTCTTTTTCTATTTTATTCCCATTTTAATACAAAGAATGCAAGAGTGTCTATACTAGAAAAAGGCCGAACTCAATTCAGCCTTTTTCACTATTTATCAAATAATTGAGCGTATTTACCATACCCCTCTTTTTCTAAATCATCCTTAGGGATAAATCTTAAAGCAGCCGAATTAATACAATATCTTAAACCATTAGGACCTGGTCCATCATCAAATACATGACCTAAATGGGAATCAGCTGTTTTACTTCTAACTTCTGTACGAATCATTCCATGCGTTGTATCCATTTTCTCGACAACTTCAAAGTCTTGGATTGGTTTTGTAAAACTAGGCCACCCACATCCTGCATCATATTTGTCTTTTGAACTGAATAACGGTTTTCCAGAAACAATGTCTACATAAATACCTTCTTCTTCGTGATTCCAAAACTCATTGTGAAAAGGAGGTTCTGTGCCATTGTTTTGAGTCACTTCATATTGGATAGGAGATAAAGTAGATTTTAAATCTTCTTTGTTATTACCTTTCCAATGCTCTTGTATAAATCGGTCTCTACCAGATCCTGTTCGATATTGTTTGTAACGACCGGTACTTTTTTTATAGAAATCCTGATGGTATTCTTCCGCAGGATAAAATGGTTTTGCCTCAAGAATCATTGTAACAATAGGCTTCGAAAATCTTCCACTTTTTTCTAACTCCTCTTTTGAGGCTTCTGCCAACTTCTTCTGTTCTTCTGTATGATAGAAAACAGCTGTTTTATAAGATTCTCCTCTATCAAAAAATTGACCACCTGGGTCTGTTGGATCAATTTGTTGCCAAAATAATTCTAACAGCTTTTCATAAGGAAATATTTCAGGATTAAACGTTATTTGTACAGCCTCAAGATGCCCTGTTGTATTTGAACAAACTTCCTCATATGTAGGATTTTCCTTATTTCCCCCGGTATAGCCCGAAATAACGCTTTCGATACCTGGTAACTCATCGAAGGGCTGGACCATACACCAAAAGCAACCACCAGCAAATGTAGCGAGTTCCAACTTGTGCTTATTCATCGATTATCTTCCCTCCTATTAACTAATGGATTCTATTATATATCATGCAATAAAACTTAGAAAGTAAACAGCTTTTTTATGCAAAGTCTCTATATTATCATCCAACATCATTTTCTTTAATAAACCTTGACACTTTCTATAACATTCCTTAGTCTAATTAAAAGGATACTTTGATAGTACGGAGGAAACTAGGTTGAATAATCGTCAAGAAAAGATGTATGAGATGGAAGCCCTAATGCGTGATGTTTATAAGAAAACTCGTCACGAAATGAACCAAGTTTATGACAATGAAATGTCTAGAAATGAATTTTTCATTTTAAAAACTTTGTATGAACTTGGCCCAAAAAAGTCATCTGACTTATCCAAAATACTAAATGTTTCTGCTTCTCATATTACAGCAGTAACTGACTCGCTTATCGAAAAAAATTGGATTGAGCGTGTTCGTTCTGTCAAAGACCGTAGAATTGTTGATATTCATTTAACGGAAGATGGGAAGAGCATTCTTGAGCAATATGAAAAAAAGAAAACGGACTTTTTGTTAGAAAAATTTAATGATTTTAGTGATGAAGATATTGCAAACTTCATTATATTATTTAAAAAACTATTAAAAGAATAGTATATATTTGTTAAAAGCTGTAGGTTTGAGTGGAACATCCAAACCACAGCTTTTTTACATATAAAAAAATAATTTATACATACTAAAGAAAATAAGAATTATTACGGAGGTCAGAATCATGTCTTCACCATATTTATGCCCAAACTGTAAAACAAATCGGACCCGGTTTAATATTATTGAACAGCTTGCAAAACCGGTTAAATTAAACCCACAAACAGGAGATATAGTAGAAGAGCTCCAGCAGTCAAATTTAGATCCGTTCCATGTTTCATATAAAGGTCCTAATTATCGAGTACAGTGCGGAACTTGTGGTTTAATTGAAGACGAAATATCATTTGTGAAAAGAGCACAGATAAATCAGTCTTACTAACATCACGAAAATAAGTGGAATAGAATCTGTCAAGAGCAGATCTATTCCACTTTTCTTCACTCACTATTTTGAGTCATATTAAAAAACATCGGGTCTTCTGTTTTGGCTTTTTTTGAGGACTTCACATCTTTCTTCCCCATTTTCCCATCTGATTCATAACTTAATTTTTTATTTTTGTTTTTCAACCTTATCTCTCCTTTACTTAATAGCTATCATCATTTTTTCCATTTAAGATGAAATTATGTAGACAATGAATAAATGAAAAACTTTCCTACCACAGTCTGATTGAAGAGGGAATGGAAGTATCGATTGAACTAGTTTTACAATAAATTACTGTAAAGATCATTAATGAATTTTTAATTGATTTTTAATTTTTTAAGATCATGTACAAATTCTGTAAAAAGTCTATGCACACCTGAAATTTCCATTATTATTAAGTTGAGCCAACTGGTTCACATATAAATTACTCAACGTTACATGGGAGGAAAAGACAATGAATAAAAGTTTATTATTAAAAGTTGGAGCTTCTTTACTTGCTGTATTTTTAATGGCTGCATGTAACAACACAGAGGATACTGAACAAGAAGAAACAAATGTAGAAGAAACTGAAGAAGGTACTGAAGAAACTGAAGAGGGCACTGAACAAACTGAAGAAGAAGCAGAATAATCATAAAACATTTAAATTAGAAAGCTCGCTGACTGGTGAGCCTGAAAGATGAAGCGTGATGAGTAGTTGCATTTACACTTTATACTTAGAATTAGCACTATGTGGGAATTCTTCAAATGCTGCTAATTAATGCTTTTAGTGTACAAAAAATGAGAGGGATTTCCCTCTCATTTTAATAAATTAACTCTCACTTTTATGTTTTTGCTTTTCATCTTTAATATGCCATACATAAACTGCGATACTCAAACACAATGTGCTATAGGCGACATTTAAGTACACCTCATCCATATTTTCTGCAACTAAATGCTGATAGGCAATTCCACCGAAAATAAGCGCAATAATGATGGCTGCAACTCCCATTAAAACAAATTTGTTTTTCATAATAACCCCCTTATATTATTAAGCAATCCAAGGAATATATATATGAATAATCAATCCTGCTTTTTCTCTGATATAATTTTGGCCTGATCATTCTCGTAAGCTACCACATAATTCACAGAAGTTGAAGAAGTTTCTTGACCACTACCTGTTCTTTTCACAATCTCAAGGACTGTTTCAACGACTATTTGTTCTTCTTTTTTTACGGTTTTTAATTCTTTTATACTTATAGATAAAATATTCAAATACTTTTTACGAAATGATTGATAATCGACATTTGACTGCCATTCACTTCCTAACAAGGAATAAGCAGTGACAAAATCATTAAAGGTTATACTCTCAATGAAGTAGCTAATTAAATAATCTGATGTTTCTATAATCTTATTTTCGTCTATATCAACGGTTGCGTCAATAGAAGGTTCAACAGGAAGGTTCTTCATTGGTGTTTCCGACCAACTATTAACAAGTGGTAATACTGCACTAATTGGGAGGCTAAACCCGATATTTCCTTGCTCAATTCTAGCGGAATTAATTCCAATAACAGCTCCTGTTTGCCGGTCAATCAGAGGACCTCCACTATTACCTGGAGCAATGGGTGCAGATATTTGATACACATCTTCATAAATATACGGATCAACACTTAGTTCTCTGTCCGTCCCACTAATAATTCCAGTTGTAACCGTATTTTGAAACCCTAATGGACTACCTAGTGCCAATATTTCATCGCCAATTTCTAGTTTGGTATTTGGTGATATACTTAATGGCTCCACATCCTTTAAACCTTCAACTCGAACGACTGCTACATCAGTTTCTGTACTTATTCCAATTACTTTTCCATCTAAACCTTTTGCATCTGTTGTTCTAACTTTCACCTCACTAGCTCCACTAACAACATGTGCATTCGTAATAATATCACCTTTATCGTTATATAAGAAGCCAGAACCAACAGTACCATCATCTAATTCCACCATTACAACTTTCTTTTGAGCCTCACGAATAATTTCCTTTATCTCCGGAACAGTTTGATCATTATTCGAAATTTCGACTTTATTTAATATCGTTGACTCAGAAAAAACATTTTTGGTTGTTTGTTCTTTAATATAAAAATAGCCAAACCCACCTGCTATCCAAATTAGAAGGGATACTATGATACTATATATCATTCTCTTATTCATAAATTATCCTTTCTTCTCTTCTAATAGCCATGAAATATTCATAATGTTAACTTTTGCATTTTCTTTTGTTGAATATGTTACATGTTCAAAATCACCAGTTTCACCTGGCTCCAGCTTATTTGGAAACACATTTGTTTTACCTGATTCTAATTCCTTTCCTTTTTCATCGCTAACTGTAAACTCAATAACAATGGAATGTACTGTTTCTGTCCCATTATTTTTCACAGAACCATTGATATAAGCATCACCATACTTATCAACTTTTATATTGATTGCTGTTAATTCCACGGCTTTTGTAAGATTATGTTGTTCTTCCATTTTAGCTGCTTGAAGAGCTTTATTAATTCGCTCTTGTTCAGCTTTTTCAAAACCGGCTTTTTCCTCTATAATTCGATCTTTTAGCGATAACAGTTTCTCATTATTGACAACATACTGTAATGCCTCATCTACTATATTTAGCGCTTGGTTAAAATGTTTATTTGCCAAGTTTTCTTCAGCTTTAACCGAACTAATTGTGACCATTTTCGTATAAATCTGTTGTTTTAATTCAGTAGCTTCTTGTAATTCTAACGAATAAAAAGTGGCCAATTTATCAGCCAATTCATCAATAGATTCAAGTTTATTTATTTCTTCTTTCATTTCCCCAACCTTGACGGAAGTTTCGGCTTGTTTAATTTCGTGACTAAGTTTTACAAATAATGGTGATCGATTCGTAGCCATTTGGCGCTTAAGTAAATCAAGATCCCGCTGAGCACTTTCATACTGTTCATCCATTATTTTTTGTTCAACTTCCGTAAGATCTTCATTTAATTCGATAATTGTTAAAATTAATTCTTTCTCATTTATTAGAATATCGTAATTATTACGATATGAAAGACCGGTTTCTACAAAATCTAATGCTTTGTTATATTCCCCTGCTAAAGCAGCCTTTTCTGCTTTTTCTTGATAAGTAATGACGTTACCATTTACTTCAGTTTCATGAGAATAAACTAAAATTAGAACAAAGAGAACCGATAAAAAACTTCCTACTGGAATTAAGAAGCTGAGTAAACGAGTTTTTTTGTTAATTGATTTATGATGATCATTTCTTCTTTGCCCACAATGGGAACAATAATTCGCATTTTCTTCCAAAAAACTAGCTCCACAGTTTATACAAAACAATTATACCCCTCCCACTCTAATGTCAGAGTTAGAGCTTACTAATACGTCGTCTAATAGATACATTTCTTCTGGTATCTATTAATCTATCTATTTATTCGACATACTATTCTATAAGTATACATGTTTCAACAAGATCATTCTAGGTTTTAACCTGGGGGTAATTCGTACCATTTTTCACTATTTAATAAAACAATACTGCAAAGAACTAATCCCCCCTTAAAGAGCTATAAGGTCTAACATTTGAAGTTAGACCTTACGGGAGTGGAACATATAATGTAAATGTGATGTCATCTTTTTCTAAATTAAAGCTTTCAGCTCTTGCACTTAAACCACTTTTTAAAGTTAATTGATCAAGATAAATATCAATCATTTTTTTACTTGGATCAATTACCACATACTTAGGAAGATCATAATAGGTATTCATATATTTTAGTACATAAGACACAGGAAGCTTTAACTGTCCTATTGACAATTCATTAACCAATAACTGAACATTTCCATCAGATTTAACTTTCGGTTCCAGAATTAACTTCATGTCAATATCTTTATTAAAAGCTTTTACAACTCCATACACGTTTACTTTATCTTCAAATTCCACTCGATATTGTAAATTTTGCTGATCTGTTTCCTGTTTTAAATAGTGATTTACTAAATGAGTTAAATCACTTTTCTGGGTTTTAATAAGAAAAGGGACAGTTCCTTCCTTACTAACTTTCGTGTTTTGTGCGCTAGGTTTTTCAGTTGGGATCAATGAAGAAACTGTCACGAACAAAAGAAACAGTACGTTAATCCCAGCTAGAACAAAAAAAGAAATTTTCCACCTTCTCATTACATCACTCTTTCTACCTATTGATTTAAGGATACTTCTGCTTTAGATATAGAATCATATACTCGCTCAGCTATTAATGTATACCCGCTTTCATTAGGATGAAATTCATCTTTGTACAATAGCTTATTGTCTACTTCAGAAGTAGAGAAGATATCCTCAACAGATACAAATATCCCATTTTCATCTTCCGTTATCATCTGTTTTGAAACTGAGTTCCATTCATCGATAATTTGATCGATTTCCGTTACATTAGGAAGCATATATTTAAAAGGATTATAAAGACCAACAAATACAATTTGTGCATCTGAATTATAAGAACGAATTGTGTAAAAAATATTACTTAATCTTTCCTCGTAAAGTTTTTGCTCTGTTCTAAAAGGTTCAAAGTCCAATGAGAAAATATTCTGACGAACTACATTCATGATGTCATTCCCGCCAATAGTCATAACAATCATATCTGCTTTCTTAATGGATTCCATTACTTTATCATTTGTTAACTTTTTTTGCAGATTAGATGTTTTATGTCCCTTTACCCCGTAATTTTCAACCAAAACTTCCTTAATGTGATCCTGCTTTTCCAACATTTCAGTCACCCTGCCAACATAACCACCCAACTCAGCTCCATCGCCAACTCCCTTTGTTAAAGAATCACCTATCCCAACTACCTTCATCGTTTTAGGAAAAAACTCTTCAGAAGGAGTATCCTTTTGGCTTAAAGATACAGGTTTATATTCTAGTTTTGTAGCAGGCTGATTCATACATCCAGTTAAGCACAAGCCAAGTATACTAAACAATACAAGCTTTTGGAGCATAATATCACCCCGTTATTTAATTTCAAAAAAACATTATATCATGTCACAATGGATAAAAGCTTTTTAAATCCTGAAAAAAGTTAGCTTTTAAACTTTTAACTTTATTATATCTTATGAAAAAAGACTCCTAATGGAATCTTTTTTCATGGCTTATCTTTTGTTTATTCCTGGCTTATTGCTTTGATATCTGTAATCATTTGATCATATGGCGGATTTTCAACACCATTGTAATCTTTTAGCACCGTACCGTTTTGATCAATTAAATAAAAATAAGTGCCATGGATCACTTGGTCTGTACTTTCTGGCTTTTGAACAATAGTCTTAAAGCTTTCTTTTGCAAATTCTTCAATTTCCTTTTGTGAATATCCCGTTAAAAAATCCCAGTTTTCAAATGAAATTGAGTATGGCTCTGCAAACTCTTTAAGTTTATCAGGAGTATCAGTTTTTGGATCAACACTAAAGGAAACAATCCTAGTATTAAGCCCTTCATTCTCTAATTTCTGTTGAAGCTCCGCCATGTGCGCTGTCATTGGTGGACATACTGTATCACAGCTAGTAAAAATGAAATCAGCTACCCACACCGTTCCTTTTAAATCCTCTAATGATACCTGCTCATTGTCCTGGTTTGTATATTCAAAGGATTGAACTTCATAGTTAAGTGGATTTTCAATAGGTGATTTTTGTCCGCAGGCACTTAAAATAAGAATAGTGGCTCCGATCAGACTCCATAACATTTTCTTTTTCATTAATACCTTCACCCTTCTGTTTCGTTCATAATGAAAAGTTTATCAAAATACGACATAAAGGGGAAGATGAATGATGTGAAGCTTTTTTGAATAATTAATAAAACTTATTGCCATTTACAAAGGTACTGTACACATTCTCAATATAGAATTGATAATCAAATTTTATTGCAATAGAATGTATAGGATACTTTTCGAGCTCTTTATAAGGCCTGAAATCTCCAATGCTCTGTCCTCTCGCCACACCATCTTCCGTATTGATTTTTACAGGCTTATCAACAAATTGAAATTGGTTGCTATTTGTTACTGCCCAGAGTGTTAACAGGTCATGCATTGGTCCACCCGAAATGGAGGGATCTCTTTTTTTATACCAATCTGAATAATAGGTGATAATTGGCTTTAATAATTGTCCTACACTATCCCCAGTTCTTTTAAAATATTGGTCAAGTTGATTGATGATGTTATCAGGAATAATTGCATAATTGGTTACATTAAGAGGAAATATCTTTACTTTTTCTACATTGCTTATCACTAGATTTGCTGCGTAATGATCACTATAGAAATTTGCTTCAGCAATCGGGGTTGCATTACCTGGAAAAAGGAATGCACCGCCCATAATAAAAAACTCTTTGACTTGTGAGAGGAAATTAGGATATAAAACAATTGCTGTTGCTAATGATGTTAAACGACCGACATTAACAATACTTATTTCATTTGGGTATTGATTAATAACTGTTAAAATCTCATAAAAGTTTTCGAATTCAGGAATCGGTTCGCTCAAATCAGGAGTAATCGGACCAAGTCCATATTCACCATGAATTTCTGGGAAATAAGTGGGTTGTTCCCCAGTTAACGGTCGATCTGCTCCTCCAATAATAGGGATATCTGTAAGCTGGGTTATTTCTTGAATATATCTTGCTGTTATAGTGGCGTTTTTCTTTGAGATATTTCCGTAATCAACTACAATTCCAACAATATCAATACTCTTACTATAATAAGCAAAAAGTAAAGCAACAATATCATCAATTCCAAAGTCTCCGATAAACAACACTTTTTTACGGATGATTAACACCACCTGTTTGAGGGATTAGCTAAAATAATACATTGCACTTAACTGTTCTTTTTATAATAATTATGCGTAGATTTTATCACAATGTCTTTTTATATTTTAACCCAATACAATTGGGTTTTATATGTATTAATCAGATGCAGAAAGAACTAAAAAAACCCAGACAATCCCATAAAAATGGTCATATCTAGGTCTATTACTTACTCTGCAAAAAACATAAACCCGACTGCACCTGGTCCCGTATGTGTAGAAACAACAGGTGTTGTAAATGAGACATCTACCATGCAATTCGGACTAATTTCAAGAACAGCTTGCTTTAATTTTTGGGCAAAATCATGTGCGTCGGCATGGGCAATACCAACTGCTTTAACAGTTTTTCCTTTCACATCTTCAGCGAACTGCTTGGCTAAGTATTTTACTGCCTGAGATTGACTTCTAACTTTCCCAACTGGAGTATAAAGGCCATCTTGTAACTTCGCTATTGGCTTAATATTGAGTAAGGAGCCTATTAAAGCTTTTCCACGACCAATCCTACCACCCTTCACAAGATTCTCCAGTGTATCTACACTTAAATAAAGTCTTGTGTGATCATGAATTTCAGCTATTCTATGAAGTATTTGTTCTTTTGAAGATCCTTCTTTAGCCATTTTTGCTGCTTCCAAAACTTGAAATCCCAGTGCCTTAGAAATAAACATTGAATCAAGAACGGTTACATTAGCTTCGCTCATCTGAGCAGCTGATTGAGCTGATTGGACAGTCCCACTTAAGCCTTTTGTCATATGAATAGAAATAATCGAACTACCATCCTTGCTTAGCTCATCGTACACCTTTAGAAACTCCCCAGCAGGTGGTTGTGAACTCTTAGGAAGTTCCTTAGATTGATTCATCATTTTTATAAAAACATCTGGAGTAATGTCAACTCCATCTGTAAAATGTTTATCATCTATAGTAATGGACAGTGGAACAACCGTAATATCATATTCTTCTATCAATTCTTTACTCATATCTATCGTTGAATCAGTTACAATTTTAATTTTTTGCAAATCCTCACATCCCTAAAAAGTCTACCTACTATTATACCCCCATTAAAGGTACATTCAATGAAATTATTTCTTATCGATTAAAATTATATGCGACTTCAATCCTATTGATTGGTATATTATCAAGATGTTTTATTTAGAAAGAATCAAATATTAAGTACTTTTAGACAAAAAAAGAGAACCAGACACTTCTGGTTCCCTCCTAAGCATTGTTTTTTAATATACTACTTCCAAAGATCGCTTCGTAATCAGGCCATTTCAACACTTTTTTTAAGTAATCTTTAAAAGAATAAATACTTCTTGGATTTATCTGTGTTTGGATAATGGATATAAACTTCTGTAAACGGATTTGAAGCATGAAACGGTTTTTGTTATCCTCCTCCAATACTGGGATATCAGTAATTTTTACCTTCTGTCCACTTGCCAGTTTGAACTCTAGGCTCTTGAATAACAAGTTATCAATCCTCTTTTTTACCCGTTTCCTATATTATAACCCAATTACAATGAGAAGTCTGTCTATTTTTGTCTAATAAAAAGTTTTTTTTCGGCGTTTTCATCGTTGAGATATCAACGTTTTAGACTTACCTCAACGTTAAAAAAGGATACTTTTAGATTAAAAGGTGAAATAAATTGCTATCCTTATTCACTTCCGTTACGAAGAAACCTTTCTTTTTCATTCTTTTTACAAGAGGTTCATAATCTTCTTTTTGTTTTAATTCAATACCTACTAATGCCGGCCCATTGTCTTTGTTATTCTTCTTAGTGTACTCAAAGCGGTTAATATCATCGGTTGGCCCAAGCACTTCGACTAAGAACTCTCTTAATGCACCTGCACGTTGTGGGAAATTCACAATAAAATAATGCTGTAATCCCTCATAAATCATTGAACGTTCTTTAATTTCCTGCATTCTACCAATATCATTGTTGCCTCCACTTACAATACAAACAACATTTTTACCCTTAATTTCATCTCGCAAAAAATCTAATGATGCAATTGACATCGCTCCAGCAGGCTCTGCTACAATTGCATTTTCGTTATATAACTCTAAAATTGTTGTACAGATTTTTCCTTCTGGTACAAGTAAGACTTTGTCCAAAACATCGTTACAAATAGAAAAGGTTTTGTCTCCTACCTTTTTCACAGCTGCACCATCAACAAATTTATCAATCTTCTCAAGCGAAACTACTTTGTTTTCTACTCTTGATTGATAAAGAGCAGGTGCACCCTCTGGTTCAACACCAATAAGTTTTGTTGAAGGTGAAATTGCGTGAAAATAGGTACCCACACCAGAAATTAAGCCGCCTCCACCAACACTTGCTACAACATAGTCAATGTCCACATCAGCATCGTTCAAAATTTCTACTCCTACGGTCCCTTGTCCAGCAATGACATCTACATCATCAAAAGGGTGAATGAAAGTTCGGCTCTCTTCTTCACTGCTAATCATTGCCTTTTGATATGCATCATCAAACGTATCGCCGGTTAGAATAATATCAACATATTCTTTACCGAACAGTTCAACTTGAGAAACTTTTTGACGAGGAGTTGTTGACGGCATAAAAATTTTCCCATGGATTTTTAATTGACGGCAAGAGTATGCAACACCTTGTGCATGATTTCCAGCACTAGCACATACGATACCATTCTTTGTCTTTTCAGAATCAAGCTGCTTTATTTTATTAAAAGCACCTCTGATCTTAAATGAGCGAACAACTTGTTGATCTTCTCGTTTTAAATACACATTACACTCATATTTTTCAGAAAGTTGTTCATTTTTTTGTAATGGAGTATGTGTTACAACATCTTTTAGTAAATGATGCGCTTTTAATATATCTTCCACAAAAACATTGTGCACTTCATTGATTGTTTGTTTCATTGTCACGGTCCTTTCAACTGCTTGTTAATTTGAAATTATATCATGAATATTCGAAATTTAAAGGAAATATCAAAAAGTTTTACATAATTTTTAATTTTATGTTTCATAGATGGAACATAAAGCAATAAGCTCACAACTTTTCAAAAGTCTGAATAAATTCACACAAAACTTATATGAGGTGATAAAATAATGGAATATGAAATAAAAAATAAGGAAGGTGCAATTCCTTGTTTAATTGTTGCAGATGATGAAAATGGTCGTTACATGATAAGAGAAGCTGACACGAGCGGTGAAGTGTTTAACAGTTCAAGAGAGATGCTTTTTTGGATTTATGAAAATTGGAAAGAACAAGATTTTGAGGACAAACAATTGTTTCATCAAATAGTCTCTTCTTTACAAGATCATGTTCAGCAATCATAACTAGTATTTCTATTAAAAAATGATAAATGTCACTATTTCATCTTATGAATGAATGATATAATTTATAAATTGTTGAAAGACAATGACATTGAAAGGAGAAAAGATTATGGCAAACACACATACCTTTTCTAAAGGTGAAGAAATAGCAAATTCAATTACGCATGGTATTGGTGGCTTACTAAGCATTGCTGGTTTAGTCATATTGATTATCTTTTCCTCCTTACACGGAAATGCTTGGCATATCGTAAGCTTCACTTTGTTTGGAGTAACGATGGTTTTGCTATATACAGCTTCAACCTTAGTTCACAGCTTTCCAGCAGGTAGAGCAAAAGATTTTTTTGAAATATTAGATCACTCCGCTATTTACTTTTTTATTGCTGGCACCTATACACCCTTTCTTTTTATTGCGGTAAAAGGATGGGTCGGTTGGACATTATTTGGAATCGTTTGGGGTTTGGCAATAGGCGGAACAGTTTTCAAATCATTCTTCGTTAAGAAATACTTATTCTTTTCTACCATTATGTATGTTGTAATGGGATGGTTAATTGTTTTTGCATGGAACCACATTATTAGCAACGTGCCCTTTAATGGTGTAGTCTTGCTTGTCATTGGTGGAGTATTATATACAGTTGGTGCGGTTTTTTACGTTTGGCGTGGTTTTAAGTATCACCATGCGGTTTGGCATACTTTTGTTTTAGCAGGTACAGTGCTACACTTCTTCTCTGTATTATTGTATTTGTTGCCATAAATAGCATCTATTACTGTTTTACAAAATATTTATCAAAATAAAACTATTCCAGACTTCTTTACATATTTGTAAGGAGGTCTTTTTATGTTTCCGATCAGAGCGTAAAAACTAAAGATCGTCATGACTGACTTTATCACGTAATGAATAAAAAGGCGTTATCCTTCTTTTTAGGGATAGCACCTTGTGTAAAAATCCACTCACTAGTCTTCTTAAACACAAAAAGAAAAATGTTATATCTCAATTTGTTTACTCTTTTGTAAAGTACTTTTTGCTAAAAGACTATTTAGTCTTTCTGAGCTTAAAAGCATTGCTGCTACAAAAAGAACGATACAAATTGGAAAAATACCTATTGTTGTATAAGACGCAATAAATCCAAGAAATGGTGGTAAAAAAGTACTTCCTGTATAAGCTACTGCCATTTGATACCCCATAATGGTTTGGGAATGCCTTTTCCCAAAACGTGTTGGTGTCTCATGCAACATACACGGGAATATTGGCGCTAAACCTAACCCAATCATAATAAAACCTACTAAAGAGAAAGTTGACGGCAATGGCAGGAATAAAAGGAAAGCACCAGCCAGTGCTACTAACTGTCCTGTACGAATGAGACTTAGATTACTTAATTTAAAAGTAATAAAGCCTGTTAATAATCGACCAATTGTTATTCCTGCATAATAAAAGGAAACCCATTGTGCAGCAACTGCTACGGGTATCTCTCTGACATTCACTAAATAACTACTTCCCCATAGACCTACTGTTGCTTCAACTCCGCAATAAAACAGAAATGATGCTAGAGCTAGTTTAACTCCCCTAATTTGCAAAGGTTTCACTTCTTCATTTTGACTAATATCATTTGACTCACCTTGCTTTTCACTTGTTATGGCTTCACTATTTTTCACCACTTTATTCCATAATGGCAATGTAAATAAAAGAATAAGAACTAATGCAAACTGTACTATTGCAATTGTAAAATATCCATTTCTCCAAGAGTTTTGTCCTGAAATAAATTGAGCCATAATGATAGGACCAAAAGTAGCTCCAACTCCCCAAAAGCAATGCAACCAGCTCATATGGTGAGCTTTATAATGTGTAGCAACATAATCATTTAACCCTGCATCAATAGCTCCTGCACCTAATCCAAGTGGTATAGCAAATAAAAATAACCATAAAACTGAAGGAGCAAAATTAAACCCTAACAATGCACCTGCAGTCATTAAAACACTAACAAATGTAACCTGCCCCGTTCCGAACCTTTTAAGAATCTTTCCGCTAGCTAGACTGGAGATAATGGTACCACCTGCAATCGCCATAAAAAGAAATCCAGCAGTCTCAAGCGCGGCCCCATAATCCAATTTCATTACAGGCCACGCTACTCCTAACAATGAATCAGGCAAACCTAAGCTGATAAACGCCAAATAAATAATGACTAAAAGAAATGTTGTCAAATTAAAAACCTCCCTTTTTATTAATATTTTTTTACTTTAACGAATTAGTATATAAACATACTCATCATAGATATTTAAAAAGTAACTTATTAATCTTCTTTAAAATGAGGAAGTAAAAACAAAAATTTAATCACTAATTATAAGACCAAGTCCAAGACTGTATTACCCAAAAACATAATTTTTTCCATTCACTATTTGATCATCTATCTATTTTAACATAAGAAAATCCTGTTATTGTTTCAACAGGATTTTCTTTACTCTATACTAATGTGTAAGGCAACGCCTAAGTGGCCCTTCACATTAAGAGGTATGGAAGTTATGTTGGTGAATTGTTAGTATGATCCGCTCTTTAGAGATTCTTTTATCATCATACTGAACTTTTACCTCACCATCTTCAGTATCAATTAATACTCTTTCAATACCAGCTAATTCATTAAGTAAATACTCGATTTGTTGAATTGAATGCTCTGATGTAGCTTCTTTAACAAAAATTGTTTCTTCCGCCATAAAGCTCTCTCCTTTTAAGATTGTTTCAATAAATGGATAAACAATGAAACATTTTTATCTAAATTCTGTTTATCACAGTTTTTAAAATTGTTCTTATAGCTCATGTTCTCCGTCCACTATATCTAAAATAACCCTTATAAGTACAAAAAATTCCTTAATCCACCTTATATTATAGTAAGCAGTTTTGATTTCAATAAAAAGGGTGACGAAATTGGATATTTACGAAGCGGTAGAACAACTTATTAAATTAAGAGATGACTTAATGAAGTAGAAGCAAGAACCCTTTTGTTAAGATTAATTGAGTTGATACTACTATTTGTTCATTTCAATAAAAATTCGATTAATTTAAAAAAGCATCATTTCGTTTTTCAACGAAATGATGCTTTTTTCTCATATACTACAAACTCATAATCAAAAGGATTTTTTTCATCCCTAATTCCTTTTTCGCTTTTCACCATTTCCCACTCTTCTTCATTTGTTTTAGGAAAATATGTATCTCCCTCAAACTCATGATGAATATGTGTAATATAAAGGCGGTCACTGTAAGGTAAGATTTGCTGAAATATCTCCGCTCCTCCAATGACAAAAATTTCTTCTTCAGTTTGCTCAGATAGTTCCTTTATATCTTCTATAGAATGCAGGACTAAACATCCTTCTTGGGAATAATTTTGATCTCTAGTAACAATGATATTTACTCGACCTGGTAGTGGTCTACCAATAGATTCAAACGTTTTTCTTCCCATTACAATTTTATGATTCAACGTCGTTTTTTTAAAATAAGCGAGATCTTGTGGGAGGTGCCATGGAAGTTGGTTATCTTTTCCAATAAGGCGATTAGTATCCATTGCAACTAGTAAAGAAATCAAACACTAACAGCTCCTTTAATATGTGGATGAGGATTGTAGTTTTCGATACTGAAATCCTCAAAAGAGAAATCAAAAATAGATTTAATATCTTTGTTGACCACTAAAGTTGGTAATGGCCTAGGATCCCGTTGTAATTGTTCTTTTACTTGTTCAACATGATTTGAGTAAATGTGAACATCTCCAAAAGTGTGAACAAACTCTCCTACCTCTAAGTCAGTTGCTTGTGCCATCATATGAACAAGTAAAGCATACGATGCAATATTAAATGGCACACCCAAGAAAACGTCAGCAGAACGTTGATATAACTGACAGGAAAGCTTCCCGTCTGCTACATAAAATTGAAAGAAGCAATGACAAGGTGGTAGTGCCATAGAATCAACATCAGCTACATTCCAGGCTGAAACAATTAATCTTCTAGAATCTGGATTGTTCTTAATTTGTTCGACAACATTTGTAATTTGATCGATGGTAGAACCATCTCTTGCAGGCCAAGCTCTCCACTGGTGTCCGTAAACTGGACCCAGCTCTCCATCTTCATCTGCCCATTCATTCCAAATTCTCACACCATTATCTTGTAGATACTTTACATTTGTATCACCTTTAAGAAACCATAAAAGTTCATGAATAATTGATTTCGTGTGTAATTTTTTTGTCGTAATTAACGGAAATCCTTCTTGAAGGTTGAACCTCATTTGATAACCAAATGTGCTTATTGTCCCCGTACCTGTTCGGTCTTCCTTTATCACTCCGTTTTCAAGTACATGTTGACATAATTCCAAATATTGTTTCATTTAGACATTTCCCCTTACTTTTAATCCTTCATGTATTTTACCATACTTTAATACTGAGAATTCACATAAATATTTTTGCGTAACTCTGCTGCTTGTGTTTCTAGTGAACGAATAAATGTAAAAGTTAACGGGGCTTTTTCTTGTAGAGTTAATTTCGTTTGATTATTGTAATAATACATGGCAAATGTTTCAGCAAAATATTCTTCAGGGAATTGGATAAAATATGATTGTAGCGGGAAAAGAGAGTCAACTTCCTGTTTCCAGATATTTAAAAAGAGTGGATTTTTTCGAACGTACTGGAAAACATAACGATCAACAGCATGAGCAAATTCATGAAGCTCCAGTGACACAGATCCATGTCCTTTACCAAATTCACTATGCCCAATTTTTGCATAAACGACTCTATTATCACTCATCCCCGGAACTAACTCCCAATTCGGATCATTTGTTTCATATCCACGTGGTTTTAAGTCTTTTAATCTATCTAAACCATTTTGACTAGTTAAAGAACCCGTAAACAGTTTAATTTGAATACTTTCCTCTGCTGCTAATAATAAAATATTTTCATCTACTTTTTGTATATTTTTTATCATCTTCACTGCATCATTTTCCGAAAAACCTTTAGGAGGTAAATAAACCAATTCACTAACTATTGGTTTAGATAAGGATAATTCATTTGTCTCAAACTTATATAAAGATAGCTGAACACCTTCAGGAAAGGCTTTTGCTAGATGATAAAATGGAATACAAATAAGAGAGAGTAAAAGAATGAATAATGTCTTTTTCATGATGTATATCCCCCTCTTTACTAATGAAAAATTTGTAAAAATTTTAAGAGGTTTGTAGGTTAAATACTTTTCTACTATACTATCATAAATAGACAATTTTAACTAGAAGTGTTGGGGTCGCATAGATTATTGATATTATTTCCAAAACAAAGCAAAAGGGCATACGGATGTATGCCCTTTCAACATTTTTTTCAAATAATAAAAGTCATTAATGGTAACTCATCCAATTTGGAGGAGTGTTTTTATTCCAATAAATACTGCCTAGATCTATATGTGATTGAAATGAATCATGATAAGAGTGATAGTGGAAGTTGAACCAATACCCTTCTAAAGGACGATTCTCTCTTCTAACGTGAAAACGCAAAACATCCTCACCTGTTTGTGTGTTATAGATGTGAAAAATCTTTTCTCCAGTTCCACCTGATGGCTTTGAAATTTCAACATGTTCAAAAAGTTCGTCATCTTCGACATTAACATAATATGTAATGACTTCCTCCATTTTAGGCAGAATTACTTTTTTAAACTCATCTTGGATTACATCGCCAATTTTATCTCCAAACTTAGAAAAAGATTTTTGCTCTGCTTCAAAAAGAAGAGAATCAATAATTTCATCTTTTGATAAAGATACTTGCTGTTCAACATCTATATTATCAGATAGTAATGCATGTTCATTTTCATTCGAGAATGTAGGCTTGGTCACCGAATCTTCTGCTGGCTTCTCTTGAACTGCCGCTAAAGACGCAGGTGGTGTTACAAGTCCAAAGGTTGCGATAGAGAATAAAATAAAGAGTGATTTTCTCAACCATTTGTTCATGACAGTTCTTCCTCCAACAATATGATTATAGCAATATTTTATCATAGTCTTAGAGGTTATTATATATCAATTTTATTACAAAATTTAAAAACAATTTGTTCAATAAAATGTAACACTTTTATTGTTGGACGAAAACGTTTAAAATAGAAATATCTAACACATATTATGTAAAAAAGTATAGGAGGGTTTAGAAATGGGTTATGATACTTTATTCGTTATACTTTCTTTTGTTACACTAGCTTATTTTATTTACGTTGAAATTACGGACTAATACATA